>JBIKKU010000201.1:0-6101 GCA_044360245.1 Flavobacteriales bacterium
TATCGCGACCTTCCAATTCAAGTGGTGTGTAAGGTTTCACTGAACTGATGGTTGGAATATTCGATTTTACCAAGAAGGTTGGAATCATTTCAACCAATCCACCAATTAAAATCATCACCAAAGCAAGCACCAGCATTTGCACAGGTTTGCGTTCAATCCAACGGTGCCAGTGTTCTCCTGCATGTTTGTGGTATGTTTTTTCAAGAGGAGCAGCTTCAGCTTCTTCATTCGCAAGGAAGTTACCTTGTTTGATGGTTTTGATGAGGTTTACGGTCATCATGATTACACCAACGAGGAAGAGCAATCCGCCTAATGCACGCAGACCATACATCGGAATTACGTGTGATAATGTTTCCAGGAAGTTCGGATAACGGAGCATTCCGCTTTCGTCAAATTCTTTCCACATCATGGCTTGTGTGAAACCTGCCCAGTACATTGGAATGGCATAGAAAAGAATACCAAGTGTACCTAACCAGAAGTGCCAGTTGGCCAATTTTTTGGAATACAAATCGGTTCTCCACATTTTTGGAATCAACCAATACAATACACCAAAGGTGAGGAATCCATTCCAACCCAATGCACCTACGTGCACGTGCGCAATGGTCCAGTCGGAGAAGTGAGAAATCCAGTTCACGGCTTTCAAAGAGAGCATTGGACCTTCGAAAGTTGCCATACCATAAGCAGTAACTGCAACTACAAAGAATTTCAATACAACATCTTCACGTACTTTGTCCCATACACCACGGAGTGTAAGCAAACCGTTGATCATTCCACCCCAAGATGGAGCAATCAGCATAAAGGAGAATACTACACCAAGTGATTGAACCCAGTCAGGTGTTGATGTATACAACAAGTGGTGAGGACCTGCCCAGATGTAAATGAAAATCAGTGCCCAGAAGTGAATGATGGAAAGTCGGTAGGAATAAACCGGACGATTCGCCACTTTGGGAACGAAGTAATACATGATACCTAAATAAGGAGTGGTAAGGAAGAACGCAACCGCATTGTGTCCGTACCACCATTGCACAAGCGCATCTTGTACACCGGCATACCATGAATAGGATTTAAGCAAATGCACCGGCAACTCAAAAGAGTTCACGATGTGCAAAACTGCAACAGTAACAAAAGTAGCGATGTAGAACCAAATGGCAACATATAAGTGACGTTCACGACGCTTGAGAATTGTTCCAAACATGTTCCAACCAAAGACTACCCAAATCAAAGCGATGAGGATGTCGATCGGCCACTCTAACTCAGCATACTCTTTACCGGTTGTGTAACCGCCAAGTAGTGTGAGTGCTGCTAAAACAATGATCAATTGCCAGCCCCAGAAATGGATTTTGCTCAGCATGTCGCTGAACATTCTGGCTTTGCAGAGACGCTGAAGTGAGTAATAGACTCCCATGAAGATACCATTACCCACGAATGCGAAAATTACCGCATTGGTGTGTAAAGGGCGAACGCGACCATAAGTCGTGTATTCCATCCCCATGTTCAGCGAAGGGTAGATCAACTGCAATGCAGCGAGCAGCCCTACGGTCATACCTACCAGACCCCACAGGATCGTTGCGTAGGCAAACATCTTTACGATCTTGTTGTCGTAAGAGAATTTTTCGGTTTGCATAGATGTGTTCATTTATTTGTCGTTGGATGAAGGAGTTTCACTTTGTTTTTTGACTTCTGAATCAAACAGAATGCGTACTGCGGGAGAATAATCGTCTTCGTATTGTCCCTTTTTCACTGCCCATAAAAAGGCGATCAGAAAACCAATGGCAAGAACAAGACTAGCCCCGATCATGATGAATAAAACGCTCATAGAGAATTAGGTTTTGGTCAAAGGTATTTTTGGGTAGCTTTTACATGCATGATATGCATCAAGGCAAAAACTGACATTCATCAGTAATTGCCGGACTTGCCTTTTGACGGGCTTTCCAGAAGCTCTTTGCCAAATATTTTTCTTGCAGACCAACCCACCATCAGTGTAGTGAAAAGCACAACAGTGATGGAAGAAGCAGGCATCAGAATAGCTGCAACCAAAGGCGATAAATTTCCTTGAACCGCAAACCAGAGTCCGACCAGGTTGTACAAAAACGATAGCGCAAAGGATGCCAGGATGACATTGACGCTTGCTTTAGCGAACTTCATGAATTTGGGCAATAGCTGAAAGGAACGGCTATCGAGAATGGCATCGCATGCAGGGGAAAAATTGTTGATGTTGTCGGAAACGGAAACGCCCACATCGCTTTGTTTCAGCGCTCCGGCATCGTTTAATCCATCGCCAATCATCAATACATGTTCTTTTTCTTCTTGAAGTTTTTTGACGTAATTCAACTTGTCAAAAGGCGATTGATGGAACATGAGTTTGCTTTTAGTTCCAAATACCTTTTCAAGATTTTCTTTTTCAGAATCGTTATCACCCGAAAGCAATTGCACATCGTGAGTGGATTGTAAATCAGAAATCACACCTTTTAAATCGCTGCGGTAATCGTTGCGGATTCTGAAATAGCCCAGGTATTTATCATTGGCCTTGAGGTGAACTTCCATTCCTCTGACTTCATCTGCCTGACGTTTTTCACCTTTGATCCAGGATGCTGATCCAAGTAAAACACGATTTCCTCCCAATGTTGCCATCAATCCTTTTCCGGGAATTTCTTCAAACAGTTCAAGTGCAACCGGTTTTTCATCGCGCAAATGCCGGTAGATGGAAGAACTTAAAGGGTGGTTGGAATTGCGCGTCATCTCCCGAACCATGCTCTGAATTTCGGAAGGAATGGAACTCCCTTCAAACAATACTTTTGATGTTCCGGATTCGGTGATGGTTCCGGTTTTATCAAAAATAACAATCGACGTTTTTCTCAGTTTTTCAATGGTAAGCGTGTTCTTGAGGTAGAATTTTAACCTTCCAAAAATGCGCATGGAATTGCCTAAAGTAAATGGAGTTGACAAGGCAAGTGCACACGGACAAGTAATAATTAAGACCGAAGTAAAAGCATGCAATGCACGGGCTGAATCGCTGCGCAGCCAGTACAATGCAGCACCCGTAGCTATCAGTAAAATGATGATGGTAAAATATTTACTCACCTGATTGCTCAGTGAGGTGAGTTTGTCTTTTTCCGGTTCATCTTCTTTGTTGAAAGTTTCCTCATTCCATAAACGCGTAAGGTAGGATTGGGAAACTTCTTTCACGACTTCAACTTCAATGGCATTTCCAATTTGTTTACCGCCGGCAAAAATGATTTCTCCCAAAGTTTTATCTACCGGAGTTGATTCACCCGTAACAAAAGAATAATCGATGTGTGCTTCGCCTTTGAATAGGATGGCATCGGCAGGAATCAGTTCGTTGTTGCGCACCAGCAATCGGTTGCCCGGGACAACTTGATTTGCGGGAATATTTTTTTCTCCGTCTTTTTCAATCAAAGTAACAGAAACAGGAAAATAACTTTTGTAATCGCGGTCGAATGACAATCGTCCGTAAGTCATGTTCTGCAGGGCACGTCCGACCAGCATTAAAAAGACCAATGAAGCAAGAGTGTCCATATAACCCGCGCCGGTTCCGCTTAGGATTTCCCATGAGCTTCTTACAAACATGATGATCAATCCCAGTGCAATAGGAAAATCCATGTTGAGGGTTTTCATCTTTAATCCATTCCACGCGCTTTTAAAAAATTCACCCGCAGAATAAAACATCACCGGTAGTGATAAAGCTAAATTCAGGTATCCGAAAACTTTGCGGTAAGCAGGTGCATCAAAACCGTCGATTCCGAAATATTCCGGAAAGCTTAACAGCATGATGTTTCCAAAGGCAAAAAAGGCTACACCTAGTTTGTAGAAATAGGTTTTGTCGAAATAATTCTCTTCGTTTTTGCGGTCATCCAAAGAGCTTAAACTCAGATGTGGCGGATATCCTACGCGATCCAATAATTTGCCGATGTCGGACAGTTGCATCTCTGAAGAAAAAACTACACTGACTTCTTTTTTAATGAAGTTGACCCGCGATAAAATGATTTTCGGATGTATGCGGTTTAAGTTTTCCAACAACCAAATACAGGAAGAACAATGCATTCCCGGAACATAAAACGATGCGTGGATTTGCTGCTCATCTCGGAAAGTGATGAATTTGCCGCTGACTTGCTCATCGTTCAGGAAATCATAATTGGCGTAATTTTTTTGCGATTGTTGCTGTCCCGGACTGTTGTTGTAATCGTAATATTCGCACATTCCGCTTTTGTTCAGAATGTCAAAAACTGTTCTGCAACCTTCGCAACAGAATTTTTTGTCTTCGAGTTCGTAAGGGTGTTCAGGACAATCTTCACCGCAATGGTAACAGCTAAGTTTTTCCTGCAGGGTAGTATTTGTAGACATCTTCAACGGTAAAAGAGAAAGTAATCGAGAGAGAAAAAGTCCTTGGCAGCAGGAATCAGCATCACAAAGAGCAACAATGCCACGCGAGGAAATACAAACTTCATGTCCCAAATGGGATTGATCATACTCATCGCAGAAATAACTAAGATGAGATCTAATCCTAAAAGCAGGCAACCTATCGATTTAAAAAATCCAAGCAGCAATAAAATGCCACCTAGGAATTCAGTCCATGAACTAAAAAAGGCCGTGAGAGGAAATAAAGCGGAAGGAACTCCTTTTCCTTGCAATTCATAACGGAAGGTTTCCTCTACTTTAGAAATACCAAGTTTGAAAATTTTATCATAGCCTTGCCAGATAAAAAGTAATCCTAAGAAAATTCGGGCAAGCAGCATAGCCACTTGTCCAAGGTGTTGATCGAGTTCGAGCATAGCATCCGGTTTTTGGGTAAAATTTCGGTCAGAACTATTTGAAAAACTTGCGCATTTGGCTGAATTCCGCGGACTGCAGGAATTGCTTAAATGCCGGGTTTATTCTTGCTCGTGAATGTCCTCGATTTCCGTGTTTTCTATCGGACTGTTCATTTCCTCACCAAGGCGATTGATTTCGGAAAGGGTCATTTCATCGGTCACTGTAGTTTGCAGCCAAATGTTTCCCGATTTTCTAAAAACCTGAATCCAAATTCCTGCTTTTTCGTGCCACATGTTTTCGAAAGAACGCACTTTTAGATGACCGTTCATGCTGAGGCCTTCTGCAATTCTTCCATGCAATAAATCATGTACCGACATGTTGTAGTTTTTTACGGGATCGCCTGCGATTTCAATGCCTTTGATGGGATCCATTTTGCTTTCGTAAAACTGAATTTTGAGAAAAGGAAAATGTCCTTGAAAAGCATTATTGATTTCACCCAAGGTGGTGTCTTCGTTAAATATGATTTCCATATTGAGGCTTATTTAATTGGATCGGTGTATGGTTTTTCGGGAAGGATGAGCAATGGTACATGGGTATGGTAGGCCATTTTTTTCGTGATGGATTTTCCGAACATGCGATCGAAAAAACCATGCTTGCGCGGAATCATCGCGATCCAATCGGTTTGGTGATCGCTCATGAATTCATCCATTCCTTTGATGACATTTTTTTCATCCGGGAAGAAAAAGAGGTGATTCAATTCCTGGAAATAACGATCGAGTTTTATACCTGCAACGCTTTTCTGAAAGTCGGGTAATTCCAATCCCGGAGAGACATTAACGATGTTGATTTTGGATTTGTAAAAAGTTGCAATGTCTTTTAAAGTGTCGAGTGTGTTAACTTCAATTTCTCTCAAATCCGTTGCCAGAGTAATCCATTGCGGGGCAACGAATTTGGTTTCGGTAGGTACAATCAAAACAGGAATGTTCGAGCGTTCCACATAAGCCGTAGAAGTCGAGCCTAATAAGAAATCACTTGTTTTTCCATGACCTTGCAGTCCCATTACAATCAAATCGGCACTTACTTTTTCACTGTAATTGGCAATTTCATCTACACTAAATCCAACATCTGCTTTAATGACGGGTGTAATACCATACATTTCTTGAATTTCATTGGCAATGGCCTCGAGTTTGTCCAAGCTTTCCTGTTCCATTCCGTCCAAAGAGGGAACAACCGGAACATCCGAAACAACTATGGGTACGTGGAATACATGGAACAGATGCAAACGAGCACCTGTAGCTTTAGCCAGTTGTGCAGCATAATGCGCAGCTTTG
>JBIKKU010000202.1:0-6100 GCA_044360245.1 Flavobacteriales bacterium
ATTTTTTCGCAAACCGAAGAACAACATTTTGGCGCAGGAGATGTGGAATTGACTGAAGCAATATTGCGCAGAGGTGAGCTTATCGTGCAATTGTACAGCACCATTGATGAACCGGTTCAAATCGAATACCAAATCACCACTGCCGATTTAGGTGGAAGTATTTTTAGTGTGATTGTTGAAATACCTGCAGGATCTGTTGCCAATCCGGCGCTTGTGGACACTGTTTTTGATATGAGCAATTACCACATGAATCTCCGCGGAAGTTCAGGAACATCTTACAATGCTTTTGGCACCAACCTCGTTGTGCGTTTATCGCCGAATGCATCCAATACTCAGGTGCACAATTACGATGAAATTCGTGTCTTAACTTCCTTCAGCGATTTAAGCCCGAAATACGTTAAAGGTTATTTTGGTAGTCGCGTTGAAAATATTCCTTCCGAGTCAGCATCCTTTTCGCTCTTTGAAAAAATCACCGGAGGAACTTTGGATATCGATCAGGTAAACGTAAGCATGGTCTTACGCAATTACATCGGAGCCGACGCGCGCATTACGTTGAATCAGGTCGAAGCATCCAACTCCATCAGCGCAACTGCACTCGATCTAACCAATACCATCATTGGAACCGCAGTAAACATCAACCGCGCCATCGACAATTGGAGCAATGTCAGTCCGGGCATTTACACCATCCAACTCAACGAAGGCAATTCCAACATCGATCAGATTCTTGAATTGTTTCCCGATATTTTTAATGTCGACATGAGCATGGAAATCAATCCGCTTGGAAACGTCAGTGCGCACAACGATTTCATGTACGATGATCAAACCTTTGAGGCAGACTTAAACATCACGATGCCCCTTTCCTTTATTGCGAACAATTTAAGCTTGGCCGACACCATCGACATCGATATCCAAGAAGGCGAAAACGGGAGACTAACCCAAGGTTCGTTTTTTGTTGATGTTAGCAATGGATTTCCTTTAGGCGGCACTTTGCAATTGTACTTTTTTGATGGATTAGGAAATCTCACCGATAGCATTGTTTCCACCGGTACAATTCCATCCGCTCAGGTGAATGCTTCGCAAATCGTTACAAATGCATCAAGTTCCACATTGCGTTTTGACATCCATGAAAACCAAATGAACCGCTTGTATGCAGGCGACCGAATGGTATTAAAAGTCGTGTTTAATACGAGTTCCCTCTCGCAACACGTTACCATTTACGATCACTACCGAATTGATCTTCGTATTTGGGGTGATTTCAGTTATTTAATCGGACATCCATGAAAGCGCATTTCTTCTTATTTGCTTTTTTGATATTACAGGGAACATTTGTGTCCGCGCAGGTTTCGCAAGAATTAATTCTTGGAGGTTCGGATAGTGCTAAAATTCAAATACACACTTTCGGAAATGGTTATTACCACTCCGGCGATTTGCACCGTGAATTTATTTCTGTTTTTTACAAAGGCGGATTTATCGATAGCACCAACAAAGCAAGTGTGCTTGAAGAATTGAAAGAACAAAACACCATTGGTGCAGAATTGGAAGCGGGCATTGAAGTTTACCTTCCCACAACACCTTTCTTCCGAATCCCCGGATGGAATTGGTTTTTCAGCGCCAAACATGTGGAAAATTATTCCCTTTCGTTTACTGACCGGTTATTTGAGTTGACTTTTTTCGGAAATGCAAACATGATTGACACGGCCATAGATTTGGGCCCATTGGATTTTCAAATGTTGCGTTTTCAAAAATTAGGTGCAGGTGCCTATCATAAAGAAACCAAAAGCCGAATTTCTTTTTCGTTCATCAAAGGCGAACAGTTTTCCGATTTCCATGCCGATCGCGCCACGTATTTTTCCGACCGCAGAGACTTTATGCTTGCCCTGGATTTGGATGGAACATGGCGAGGTTCAGATACTGCGCAAAAAGGTCTAGCCGCATTTAACGGATGGGGAATGTGTACGGATTTGGTGTGGTACCTCAACAGTGGAAAAAACCGCAGCATCCATTTTCATCAGGTTTTTCGACTGGCATTGGAAAATTTCGGATTCATTCGCTGGAACGGCCAATCGCAGTTCCAACAAACCGACACGACCTTCGAATACCGCGGAATTGAAGTCAATAATTTATTGGAAGGCATCAGCAATCCCTTTGTGCAAACGAATTTACAAGACACCTTAGGTTGGCATCCAAGTCAGGAAGGCCACACGCAATGGCTGCCCTTTACCTTCAGTCTATCGGGTATTGCGCAACCTTTTTCCGACCAAAAAATTCAAGGATTTTACGGCGTTCGTTTGCGTGCATGGAGCAATTACCGTCCCATGTTCCATGCGGGAATACAATACAATCCAGTAAAAAACATTGCACTTTCTGCATTTGGAGCTTTCGGCGGATACGGAGGTTTTAGAGGTGGCTTGAATGTTTTAGGAAAAATCGGAAATCATTTTTCATTTGGTTTATACACCGGAAATATTGCCGGATGGTTCAGTAAAAAATCAACCGGAATGGATGCCGGAATTTCACTCAATGCTTTCTTTTGATGAAAACGCTATTGCTCTTTTTTTTCGTGTTGGTTTCGCTTTGTTTGAATGCGCAAAGTTTCAAACGCATCATTGGCAATGGAAATGCCACGTATGCCAGAGACATCATTCAATTGGCTGATACCAATTACCTCATTACCGGTTGCAGCAGTGGTTACGGGAATTACACCGCCAATGCATTTTTAATGAAAGTAGATCGCAATGGAAATTTTTTGTGGTCGAAAACCTATGGTGGTTCAAACGCCGATTGGGCCATGCATTTGGTTGAGAATCCCGATGGTTCCATCACCTTTGCCGGATACACCAACAGCATTGGAAATGGAGGATACGATATTTGGTTGGTCAACACCGATGCATCCGGAAACCTCAATTGGGAAAAAACATTTGGCGGAAGCGATTGGGATTTTGCACAAAGTATTATCCGAAGTAACGATGGCGGATACCTCATTACCGGAAAAACCTACAGCTATGGCAATGGTGGAACAGATGCTTTTATTTTGAAATGTAATGCTGCCGGTGATTCCTTATGGATGCAAACCTATGGTGGTGCTGCCAACGACGAGGGAATGGATATTGTGCAAAGCAATACGGGATCTATTTATGTAACAGGTTCCACACAATCGGCACCTGCAAATGGAACCGACGTTTGGTTTTTTAAAACAGATGTAAATGGCGTCTTCGACTGGGAAAAAAATTATGGCGGAAACGGAACTGACCTTGCTGAATCTTTGGTCCTTTCCGAAGTTTATCCCAATAAAATAATCCTTGGCGCCAATACCGATAGCCTTACTACGCAAGGAACTCAACAATGGTGCATTGAAACGGATACCAATGGAACTGTTTATTGCACCATGGATTTCGGAGGAAGTTTGACGGAGAGCACACATGACATTGCAGAACGACACACCGGAATAACCTTACCTGTTGGAGCTACCTATTCGTATGGAACCGGAGGTGGTGATTTTATCGTGTATTACAATAACAATTGTTCCTGGGCCGGAGGTGAATCTTTAGGAAGTTCAGAACGCGAAGAAGCCTATGCGGTGACAACCACATTGGACAGCGGTTACATCATGGTTGGAGAATCGGTTGACGGACCGGGACTGATGAATATTTTTTTAGTGAAATTCGGAAACGATCTTGCGCTTCCTCCGCCGGCAACAACCTATTTCGATATCAACGCGATTGAAGAAAATAAGGAGCCAAAAATTGCATTGGAGATTTATCCTAATCCTTCTCAAGGCAATGTAAACATTCGCTGTAAGGATACTCAGGAATTCTTGCAATCGGTGGAGTTAATAGACCTAAGCGGAAGGGTAATTTCTTCTGTTACCTGTTTTGGTAATACACTGCAATGGGACGTTTCTCAAAACGCCAACGGCATGTATTTGATGCGTATGGTAATGGTCTCCGGAAAAGTGGCTTACGAATCGCTGATCATTAAGGGTGAGCGATGAAATAATAATTCAAGGCTTCCTGATACTGACGAATAAATTCTTTTTTATTCAGTACTTCTTTTCCTTCTAGATAATTTTCCATCAAGGAAACATGCATGCCCATTTCCGAAAATAAATCAAACACTTGTTCCGGTGTAGTACCGTAAAATTCCGAAGCGCCTTTACCATGTTCGAAAACCACAACAGGCTTATGTTTGCTCAATATTCTTTTTGCGCCTTTCAGTACTCCCAACTCTCCTCCTTCAACATCAATTTTAATTAAATCAATCGAAGTTGATTCAGGAATGATGCTATCCAATGGTGCTGTTTTTACTTTAATTTCTTTGATGGTTTCTTTTCCGGCGTAAGCTCTTTTTTTCAATCCCGAATAGGCAGGATTGGTGACCACATAATTAAAACTTGTTTCACCTGTTGTTTCTGCCAAAGCAATATCGTAAACCTGAGCTTGAGGAAACTTTTTTTGCAAGCGATCAAAATAATCGGGTAAGGGCTCAAAACAAAAGTGATTTCCTTGCGGTGCATACTTCAGCATTTCCTGCAAGATTTCACCATCATGACCACCCACATCAATAGCATTGGAACCGGGGCGCAATACTTTTTGAAGTATGGCTAAAGTCTGGGCATCGTATTTCTGATTTCTAGAAAAACGAAAGGGCAGGTACTTCAACACCGATTTAACCAGATTTTTCAGCTTTCTCTTCATCTCCTGTCCTTGTGGCAAGTTTCCACGAAAATAGGAAAAAGCCGTCACAAGATATATATCACTGATAATCAGTTTTTTAAATTATTTTCTTCGATGAACAAAGGCTTTTTCTCGACGAATTATCACTTTTTTCTCCTAAACAGGCATTTTTTTTCACTAAACACTTGACTCGTGTCTATCAATGCTTTATTTTTGTCGACAGTTATTAATCATTTATCGACGAATATGACCTACTTGCTTATTTTAATGGGAATTCTCGGGCTGGTGATTGGGGCGTTTGCGCTTTCCAAAGGTGAGGGTTCATCTTATTCAAGGAATCAGTACTCCAACTCCAAATCGGATGGAGACGATCATTTCAATTCCTTTACTCTGTAAGGCTTTCAAGCTGTGAAAACAGCTGCATTGTTTCAATTTGCTTTATTTACCTGGTGAGAGGCGGTCCGAAAGGCTGCCTCTTTCTCATTTGAGCAATTTAAAGAATACGTTCTACCCTACCTTTATTGAGGTATTGCTCAACCAATCCGCGGAATTCTTTTCCCATGGCCACAAAACGTATGAAGCTTTCCAAATCATCATACGATTGAAAGGGTTGTCCGGCCGGAAAATATCCCCACCCAACTTGATCATCGGCAATGCGAATCAATGATTTTGTCATCCGATCGGGACCTTTATCTACCAAATAATTCACACCCGGTTTAAGCATGGTTTTGCGAAACTGAAACGGGCGGTGTCTCCGATTAAAAACAGGCTTCAATCGTTTTATTTCTGCAGCTTCAACGATCATCGACAATAACTCAGATCCGGTGACTTCAAAATTCACTTCGGCGATGGAGTTGCGCAATTCAAATGCTTGTCGCGTTTTGGTTTTGGTGAGGTGCAGTAATATTTTCTTTCGGATGTTCGTTCCTCCGCCGCAATAAATCACGTCTTTGTTTTTATCCAAAAGATAATACACACCGGTTATTTCAGGTATGTCTTTTAAAATGGAATCGGCTACAGGATCTCCGGTAAAACGCAATGTACCATCTTCAATCATGGCCATCAATTCCTGCTGCTGTTGTGCATACAACATGTGCAATAATTCCATGGTTGCAAAAGCATCTCCGGCAGCACGATGTCTATGTTCGATGGATATTCCAAGTTCTTTGCACAAATTTCCAAGCGAATAAGATGGATAACCAGGCAATAATTTTCTGCTGGATTTAACGGTACACAACAAACTTCTTTGGAACTGAATACCCAAATCTTGGTATTCTGCGCGAATCATTCCGTAATCGAAGGCAACATTATGTGCAACGAAAACTGCGTCTTTGGTGATATGTGCAAGTTGTCCGGAAATATCCTGAAACCTTGGCGCGGAAGCTACCATTTCATCGCTGATTCCGGTGAGTCTGGTAATAAATGGA
>JBIKKU010000281.1:0-4318 GCA_044360245.1 Flavobacteriales bacterium
CACGTATCGATCCTATGATTTACGCAGGAAAAGAAATTGTTCCTATTCAATTCTTGAAAGCCGTGTTGCCAAATCCGGGTGATCTTGGTGAAAACTACAAAGGTGAAACATCTATTGGATGTCGCATTCGCGGTATAAAAGACGGAAAAGAAAAAACCTATTATGTGTACAACAATTGTTCGCATGAGGTGGCCTTCAAAGAAACGGGAACACAAGGTGTAAGTTATACAACCGGTGTACCTGCCATGATTGGTGCCATGATGTTCCTTACCGAAGAATGGACCGGAGCAGGAGTTTGGAATGTTGAACAATTCAATCCTGATCCGTTTATGGAACAACTCAACAAGCAGGGATTGCCTTGGCATGAACTTCATAATGTTGATCTTGAACTGAACTAATAGCAATCAATTACATTGAAAGGCTGAGTTCAGAAAATGAATTCAGCCTTTTTTATTCGAAAAAAATATGGCCATTGATTTAAAAAAAGTTCCTGAAACCTGTTACCTCATTGAGGAAGAATTGTTGCGTAAAAACCTTGCGCTGATTAAACATGTTTCAGAAACAGCCGGTGTAGAAATTATTCTTGCTTTTAAAGGTTTTGCCATGTGGAGTACATTTCCCATCGTGCGCGAATACATTAAAGGCGCTACGGCATCTTCACTTTACGAAGCCCGTTTATGCTTTGAGGAAATGAAAACCAAAGCACATTCCTATGTGGTGGCCATCGCTCCTGAAGAAATCGATGAATTGCTGGAATATTCTTCGGTGTTGACTTTCAATTCACTTTCGCAATTTGAGCGTTACAAAGACAAATGCAAAGCAAAAGGTGTTTCCATGGGAATACGTGTTAACCCGCAGTATTCCGAAGTCACCACCGAGTTGTACAATCCGTGTTCACCAAACTCCCGATTAGGTGTGAGCTCCGAACATTTTGGAGAAAAGCTGCCGGAAGGATTGGATGGAATTCATTTTCATGCTTTATGTGAAAATGATTCTTACACGCTTGAAAAAACGTTGGAGGCTTTTGAAGAACGCTTTGGTCATTTGGTAAAACAAGCCAAGTGGGTAAATTTTGGAGGTGGACATTTAATGACTCGCGAAGGCTACGATATCCAACATTTGGTGAGAGTGTTGAAAGCTTTTAAAGATCGTTATCCGAATGTTGAGGTTATTCTGGAGCCCGGTTCTGCTTTTGCATGGCGTACAGGATATCTTGTTTCACGTGTGCTGGATATCATCGAAAACAATGGCGTAAAAACAGCAATGCTGGATGTTTCTTTTACAGCTCACATGCCCGATTGTCTTGAAATGCCATACCGCCCGAGAATCTGGGGCGCAAGTGATCCGCAAGAAGGAAAACCAACGTACCGCATTGGAGGAACAAGTTGTTTGTCGGGCGATTACATGTTTGAATATTCCTTCGAAAATCCATTGCAGGTTGGAGACCGCATCGTTTTTGATGATATGATTCATTACACCATGGTAAAAACAACCATGTTCAATGGGGTTTCGCATCCGTGTATTTCCATGTGGACAAAAAACGGTGAATACAAATTGATTCGTCGTTTTGAATACGAAGATTACAAACGCAGATTAAGCTAATTGGCCATGATTGTTATTCCTGCCATTGACATCATTGACGGAAAATGTGTTCGGCTGACAAAGGGTGATTATTCCACCACAAAAGTCTATAACGAAGATCCACTCGAAGTCGCCAAACAATTCGAAGACGCCGGATTACAGCATTTGCATTTGGTCGACCTCGATGGTGCAAAAGCATCTCGTATCATCAATTGGAAAGTACTGGAGCGCATTGCCTCTTCTACTTCTTTGCATATTGATTTTGGCGGGGGATTGAAAAGCGATGCTGATTTGAAAATTGCCTTTGATTGTGGTGCGAAGCAGATAACCGGTGGAAGTATTGCCGTAAAAAACGAAGAAGTTTTTTTGAGTTGGATCAAGACCTACGGCAAAGACAAAATAATTCTGGGAGCAGATGTGCGTGATGAAAAAATTTCCGTGAGTGGCTGGACAGAAGATTCCGATCTACACGTTTTTGATTTTTTGAAAAAATATGTCACTGCAGGGATAGAATATTCGGTTTGTACGGATATCGCCATGGACGGCATGTTGCAGGGGCCTTCAACACTTTTGTACCAGCACATTCTTAAGGAAATTCCTTCGCTAAAACTTATTGCCAGCGGAGGTGTTTCGTGTATCCAGGATTTAGAAATTCTTGCAACTAACGGATTGTATGGGGCCATTGTTGGTAAGGCCATTTACGAAGGCAAAGTCACATTAAACGAATTGAAAAAAATATCCGGCTAAACTAGATTTGTTCCATGCATACCAAACGCATTATACCTTGTTTAGATATCAAAGACGGACGCACCGTAAAGGGTGTGAATTTTGTCGAATTGCGCGATGCGGGAGATCCTGTTGAATTGGCCGTAGCTTATGCCAAACAAGGTGCCGATGAATTGGTGTTTTTGGACATTACCGCAACCGACGAAAAGCGAAAAACCTTATCGGAACTTGTTCGACGCATTGCTGCACATTTGCCTATCCCATTTACGGTAGGTGGTGGTATTACCAGTGTTGACGATGTTTCTGTAATGCTTGATAATGGTGCGGATAAAATTGCGGTGAATTCTGCAGCGGTAAAAAATCCGGCACTCATCAGTGAACTTGCAGGCAAATTTGGAAGTCAGTGTGTAGTCGTTGCGGTTGATGCACGTCAAACTTCCGCAGGATGGAAAGTCCACCTCAATGGCGGAAAACTTGCTACAGAGATCAATCTATTTGATTGGGCAAAAGAAGCGGAAGAAAGAGGAGCAGGTGAAATTTTGTTTACATCCATGGACCACGACGGTACGAAAAAAGGTTTTGCCAATGAGGCACTCACACAGCTTTCTGCACAGCTTTCCATTCCCGTAATAGCATCGGGTGGAGCAGGTTCAATGGAACATTTTCGTGATGCGTTTTTAATTGGAAATGCAGATGCAGCACTTGCAGCAAGTGTGTTTCATTTTCACGAGATAGGAATTCCTGAATTAAAAAACTATTTGAAAACACAAACCGTTTCAGTTCGTATTTGATATGCAGATTAATTTTGATAAATCAGGTGGATTGGTTCCTGTCGTAATTCAGGATGCGATTACTTCCAAAGTGCTCATGTTGGGATATATGAACCAAGAGGCATGGGAAAAAACATTGTCCGAAAAACGAGTTACTTTTTTTTCGAGAAGTAAAAATCGCTTATGGACCAAAGGTGAATCCAGCGGAAATTTTTTGCATCTCATCGATTATAAAATTGATTGCGATCAGGATACCATTCTCATCAAGGCTCGTCCGGATGGTCCAACTTGCCATACCGGAGCCGACACCTGTTGGGATGAAGCGAATACTGATGAATTGGCCTTTTTACGCAAACTTGAGGGAGTTATTGCATCCAGAAAAAACGAAGCTACCGAGCAATCTTATACGGCTTCTCTTTTTAAAAAAGGCATCAATAAAATCGCCCAAAAAGTAGGAGAAGAAGCAGTGGAAGTTGTCATTGAAGCAAAAGACAACAACGATCACCTTTTTCTAAACGAATCTGCCGATTTGCTCTTTCATTATTTAATTCTTTTGCAGGCCAAAGGATTTACATTGAAGGATGTCATAAAAGTGCTTGAGGAACGTCACAAATAGCACAAGTTTCATTTTCGTATCTTTGCAGCATGCTTAAGGCTTTTGCTTTTTCATTGCTGTTGCAAAATCCAATTGGAATGTCCGCTCAAACGGATACAGTTGCCTATGTTTCAAATCCAGTTGCTGATTCGGTTGTTGCCTATGCACATGCCTTTTTAGGAACGCCATACGTTTGGGCAGGGTGTTCACCTAAAGGATTTGATTGTTCCGGTTTTGTGCATTATGTATATGCTCATTTTGGATACCGCATTGAACGATCATCTTCGGGTTTAGCCAATGCAGGTCGCTTTGTAGCGTTTAAGGATTCGCGCAAGGGTGATTTGATTTTATTTCGAGGCACTAATCCGAAGGATAAAACGGTTGGACATGTTGGAATCATTATTTCTCCAACGGCTGATTCGCTTCAGTTTATTCATGCCTCTTCTTCCAAAAAACATTGGGGAGTTGTAGTTACCGATTATTTCAATAGCAATTATCCCGATCGTTTTGTGAGCGTGAGAAGATTACTTCCATAAAAAAAGGCTTCCGATTTTCGAAAGCCTTTTTTGTTGAAGACGATTGAGATTATTTTCCTGTCAGTTTTGTAATTGTACCTTGACGTGTAAATGTTGCAGAGGACTCCTGA
>JBIKKU010000204.1:0-6040 GCA_044360245.1 Flavobacteriales bacterium
AGCGGAATTCACATTTTCCCAGGGCAATGGGAAAGAGCATGCGGAGGTCTTTTAGTGCATTACGGTGATGAACAACCAGATTAAATATTCCGGTGACATCTTCATTCAATTCCCTGTTTTGGTATTTGAAATCTTCGTGGATACGCATTCTTTTCAGGCGGTACTCCATTTCCTTAGCGCCTACGGTATCTTGATAATAATAGGCCAAAGCATTTTCTGAAGTGGAAGGATGTGCTTCTCTCACATCCATGATTTCCCAATATTCGGTTCCTGCTTCCCTGCGCTCCAAAATATAGTAGCAACAATTTTCGCTTTCGTGCACATTGAATAAAATGTAATTCACATCACCCACTTTGCGGATGGTTTGTTTTTCAATACGCGCATCGGAAGTAATGACGTTGTTGGTCACCGACAATGCCTTTTTATTGGCAATCGATTTTACGCCGCTAAAGGCAGAAGTAAAAGTCAGGCTCAACACTTGCATCAGCAAAACCCTGGTCACCCAAGGATAATTGGATGCAACAGCAGCAGGTTTCTGATGTACCAGCGATGAAGGAATGGGGAGGGCAAGTGATTCCATAGCAATCGAGTTAAGTAGCAACATCACAAACCTAGTTCAAACCCTAAATCGAAACATCAAGGAAACAACCCAAAAAAAGAATTCAGAAATGACATGACAAATCTCAGCAGAACACAAAAAAGCAAAATGCAGAAAACACCTATTTTTTTCGGCAGTTCACCGCGGGTGTTGATAAGTCAAAGAAAAAACCCCTTGTTTTTCAAGGGGTTTGGTGTTTCAAGTTATTCACAATTGTAACTGTTAAAAAGTAGTTGAAACCTTTTCAAACCACTGTTAAACCAATTTTTACAGTTATAGCTTCCTTAATCGATGATGCCGTTTTGCAATGCAAACTTCACCAAACCGGCGGTATTTTTTACACCAATTTTCTGCAACAAATTGCGACGGTGTGAATCGACTGTTCTCGGACTGATAAACAGTTTTTCAGAAATTTCTGTGGTTGTCAATTCTTCTGCAATCAATTTGATCACTTCAATTTCGCGTTTCGTGAGATCTTCCAGGCTGACTAAAAATTGGGAGCTTCCTTTTTTCTTGGTAGGCGTGGTTTTCATGTAACGCGACATAATCACTTCCGCTACTTCAGGACCAAAATAATTTCTGCCTTCGGAAACCGTATGTATCGCATTCAGCAATTCGGCTTTACCTGCATTTTTCAGCAAATAACCAACGGCCCCTGCTTTGAGAATTTTGGAAATATAACCTTCTTCATTGTGCATGGTAAGTGCAACAACTTTGATGTTAGGGAACTTTGCAAGCAACTCGGTTGTGGCGTCTATTCCGCTCATGCGTTTCATGTTGATGTCCATTAATACAACATCTACATGATTTGCAGTGCAAAAATCAAGCACTTCATCTCCATCCTCGCATTCTCCGACAATTTGAATGTCTTCCAGATTTTTAAGGAGTGCTTTTACACCATCGCGGATGATTTTGTGGTCGTCAACCAAAAGAATTTTCTTCATAATTCAGTGTTTGTAGTGGTTTGAAAAAGATCTTGTGAAGGAAGATTGATCCTGATTTGGGTTCCTTTTCCTTCGGAAGTATGTATTTGGAGTTTTCCGTTAATCGATTGAACACGCGTTTCAAGACTGTTTAATCCTAAACCGCGACGCACTTTTTCCATGTTGAAACCGATACCATCGTCGAGTGCAGTAACAACGAGATTTTCGCCTTCTTCGTAAATCGTAAGGAAAATATTTTTCGCCTTGGAGTGTTTCATGGCATTGGAAATAATTTCCTGAATGATGCGGTATATGGCTATTTCAACGCGTGAATTGATTTTTTTATCGCTGATATCGAAGGTGAAGTTGATTTTGATACCCATCTCGAGCGTGTTGTAGCGATCCACCATTTCTTCGATGGCTTGTTTCAATCCAAAATTATTCAGACTGGAAGGCATCAAGGTATGGCTGATCATGCGCGTATCGGCAATGGCCTTGGTAATAAGATCGGAGGTGATGGTGAACAATTCGGTGGTTTCTTTATGATCGCTCAACTCATCTTTCAAGGCATTGAAATACATGTTGACCGCAGTTAAAGTCTGACCAACCCCATCGTGCAAATCAGCCGCAATTCTGCGACGTTCAGTCTCCTGGGTTTCGACAACCGCATTCAGCAATTTGCGCTCCAACTCCCTGATTTCAGTGATATCGCGAATTACACCAACGAAATAACTTCGGTTATTGGAAAGTTCCATGTGTTGCATGGAAAAGAAACTCCAATAAGGTTCGCCCTCCTTGGTAATGGAAATAAAATCACCCTTGTAAAAACGGTCCTTTTTGAGCGCGGCAGCAATTTCTTCCTGCTTTTTCTTGACACGGAAAAGGTAATTCGACCAATTCAATTTATTGCGACGAGCTTCTTCCAGATCAAAGAACATATCGCGAATATCATTCTCCGAAAAACCTGTGATTTTAATGAAAGCGTCGTTGATGTAAATAAAATGGTGGGTGTTGGAATCAACAATAAATACAGCATCCGGAGAAGTTTCCAGCGCCTGATTTTTGGTTTTGAGTTCCTGTTCACTTACTACCCGTTCCGTAATGTTTCGCACAACAGCAATAACTTCATTCTCGTGAATCGGAGTCATACGTGCTTCGAAATGCTGAGTAACACCGGGCGTATCCAAGGAATAAGTCAAGATGACAATCTCATTCCTATCAAGCGATCTTTTCACCGCCTGAATCATTTTTTCGCTCAACTTTTTATCAAAAATCTCATTCACGCTCTTTCCAATAAACATTCCGGGCGGAACATACAATTGGTCTGTATTGTGAAAATGGCTATCCAGAAAAACACCATTACGATCGATACGGAAAATCAAGTCGGGAATACCGGCAATAATGGCTGATTTTTGGAATTCACTATCAACCAATTTTTCCTTGAGGATTTCTTTTTGCAAGCCAAGTGAAATTTGATTGCAAGCTGACTCCAAATGAATCATTACCTCAGGGGTGAAAAAGTTCTTTTCGAGGGAAGATAAATTAATTGCACCGGCAAGTTTTTCTTTTGTAAAATAAGGGAAACAAGCAATCGATTGGACTCCGCTTTCAAGAAACACCTGATGCATGGGATGAGGCTTGGAAGGATGGTTTAAATCCAATTCACAGAAGGCTTCTCCTTGATTTGCATTCAAATAATCCACGGCCATTTTGTAATCGATTTTCATGCCATGAGTCAAGGCATTTTGGCCTATGGAGGAAAAACTGGAGATTACTTCAACGACTTCATTGTCGTGGAAACGAACGATACTTCCTCTTTTGCATTTGGCGATATCATTTACCAAAATCGACAAACAATTGTCTGCCGTTTCCATTACTGATTCAGACTCCAGAATAATATGGTTGATTTCATTCAGCAGCGTAATTCTTTCTGTGGATGAAATCAGGTTGTTTTCTGCAATTACGCGCGGTGTAATATCTACGGCATTTACAATAACACCCTTAACAATGGGATGATCCAACATATTGTTGATCATCACTGCCAAGTAACGGATTTCACCTTCCTTGTTGAAAAAACGCCAGGTTAATCGTCGCCCTTTTCCTCCTATTTGAACGCGATTGGCAAAAAAGGTAGTTGCATTCAAACGATCATCCGGATGGATGTATTGAAAAATATTTTGTTCTATTAATTCTTGCGGCTCAAAGCCCATGGTAGGAGTAATTCCCGGAGAAACAAACCTCACCAATCCCTGATTATCAATAATCAACGTAATCTCCAGTGAATTCTCCACCAAACAGTGGTAAAACTCTTCTTGTTCGCGGACAAAACTTTCTTGCTCTTTTCTCTTGGAAATGTCTTTTAACACACCGGAAACTTTCATTTTCCCGTTCTCCTGGAAAACCTTTGCCGTGCAGGTCACCCAAATGCCACGACCGTCCTTGTGTTTGAGCAGCATTTCATAATCGGAAACAAATCCTTTCTGAAAAATTTCTTGTAAAAATAAATCCTGATCTTTAGGATTAATATAAAAATCGAGCGAAGAACGTCCGATGGTTTCTTCAACGGTATATCCCGAAATTTCCAATACGGAAGGAGAAACGGTTGATACAATCAATTGACCGTCCTCATTGGCTTCCACAACATAGTACAAATCAAGAAAACTGTTGAGCGCAAGATCATATTTGGATTTCGCTTGAAGCAACTTGATTTCCATTTCCTTACGTTCGGTAATATCGCGGAAGTGGAGAAGAAAATTTTTTTCTTTATCCGAAAACAGAAACTCCTCAATAGACACCGAAAACCAAGATGGTGGTTGGGTATTGGAACAAAAAACATCAACACGCATCGGACCAACCGCGCCTGATATCATGCGGTCGATGGCTCGTATCAATCCCGAGAATTCCCCGCCATTTTGCATGAAATCCGGGAAAAATACCTCTTGTTGAAAAGGTTCAAACCCAAAAAAAGATTGAGCCTTCTGATTGGCATATACAACCCAACCTTCTGGTGTAATGATCAGGTAGGGATCGGTGGACTGTTCTACAAAAGAATTGAAATGCAGGTGGGTTAAACTCCGGGTGTTCGGACGTGCATCTACGAGGTGTTCAAAAAACTTGTAACGTGCAAGCACATAACCTGAAGTCCGCTCCAAACGAATCGAAAAATAGACATCCTGACCGGTAAAGTCATTCACAATGCCCATCTCTTCAAGCGGCTGTCCGGTTTTAAAAATCTCAACCACTTTTTTTCTCCGGTATTCGGAAACAAGATAATCGAGGTAATCGCGATTGGAGTCTGTCGCCTTTATGCGTAGTTTTGAAAAAGAAAACAAGTTAGGATCAAAGGTGTGATGTACAATTTTTCCCGTTCCATCGAAAAGGATGTACGCCACATTTTCTTCCAAAACATCCGGAATCAAACCTTCATATTTTTCCGCCTGTACGCTCATGGATTTCCGCAACCTGTTTTCTCAAATGTAGATGAAATAGATTTTTTACAAATCATTGATTCTCTTAAAATTACTAGAAAAAAACTAAGTATAAATACGTAAAACACCTTTTAGAGTTTCATATGGATTTCCGTATCATTAGCGAGTTCCAACCCACTGGCGATCAGCCGGAAGCTATACGTCAGCTCTGCGAAGGGATACGTCATGGCGAGACCGCACAAACCCTTTTGGGGGTAACCGGGTCGGGAAAGACCTTTACCGTGGCGAATGTTATTCAGGAGGTGAAAATGCCAACACTGATTTTGTCGCACAACAAAACACTGGCGGCGCAATTGTACAGTGAGTTCAAACAATTTTTTCCTGAAAATGCTGTAGAATATTTCGTTTCCTATTACGATTACTACCAACCGGAAGCATACTTGCCGGTAACCGACACCTATATCGAAAAAGACCTTGCCATCAATGATGAAATTGAGAAACTAAGGTTGTCAGCCACATCTTCCCTACTCTCCGGAAGACGTGATGTTATTGTGGTTTCATCCGTTTCCTGCATTTACGGTATGGGAAATCCGGAAGAATTTAACCGCGGAAAAGTGACCATCCGTCAAGGTCAGGTGATTTCCAGAAATCAGTTTTTGCACAAGTTGGTAGATGGTCTGTATTCCAGAACAGAAGCCGAATTCAACCGCGGAAATTTCAGGGTGAAAGGCGATACGGTCGACATCTGGCTTGCTTATGCTGACCATGCTTTACGTGTGGTTTTCTGGGGAGATGAAATTGAACGCATTGAAACCATCGATCCTGTAAACTTTAGGACGATTGAGAAACATACCGGATTCAATATATTTCCTGCAAACATTTTTGTCACCAACCGCGACCACATCAAAGCTGCGACATTTCAGATTGCTGAGGATATGGTCAAACAAATGGAATACCTCAAGGAAATTGGCAAACACCTCGAAGCCAAACGTCTTGAAGACCGCGTCAACTTTGACTTAGAAATGATCCGCGAATTAGGTTATTGTTCCGGAATTGAAAATTATTCAAGGTATTTTGATAAACGCGCAGCA
>JBIKKU010000222.1:0-5613 GCA_044360245.1 Flavobacteriales bacterium
CTCGATTTCATCCGCAATCAGAATCGTTGCTTCCACTTCACCTGTGCCATTGCAACATGGACATTTTTCGGTGGTTTTGATATCGGTTTCAGGACGAACACGCTGACGGGTAATTTCGACCACACCAAATTTACTCGGAGGCAATACATTGTGCTTGGCACGATCGGTCTTCATCAAAGTCTTCAAATGATCGAATAACTTTTTCTGATTCTCGCGATCACCCATGTCGATGAAGTCCACACAAACAATCCCACCCATATCACGCAGTCGCAATACACGTGCAATTTCTTCTGCGGCCTCGAGGTTTACTTTAAACGCATTGTCTTCCTGATCGGCACTGCGGCGGTTACCCGAATTCACATCGATGACGTGCATGGCTTCGGTATGTTCAATAATCAAATAACCACCTGAAGGAAGTGCAACCTGCTTTCCAAAAAGTGCTTTGATTTGCTTATTGATTCCGTAATGCTCGAAAATATTTTGCTTACCCTGATAGAGCTTTACAATGTTTTCACTTCCGGGGGCTATACGTTTTACGTATGATTTTATCTCTTCAAAAATCTGGGTATCGTTAACGTGAATGGTATTGAATTTTTCATTCAGAATATCACGTAACAATGCTGCGGTTCGGTCCAATTCACCTAAAACTTTTCGCGGCGGATCGGAATCTTTCAAGGATTTAAAACACTGGTCCCATTTTGCAATCAGGTTGTTTAAATCCTTATCGAGTTCACTCAGGTTTTTATTTTCAGCAACCGTTCGAATGATGACACCAAAATTTTTGGGACGAATGGATTCAATAATGCCCTTCAAACGCTTGCGCTCATCATCATCCTTGATTTTGGATGAAATGGAAATTTTATTGCTAAATGGCACCAATACGATATACCTTCCGGCTAAAGTAACCTCTGAACTTAATCTAGGACCTTTTGAAGAAATAGGTTCTTTCGCGATTTGGACCAGAATATTCTGGTTAGCGGAAATAACTGTATTGATTTTCCCTTCCTTATCAATATCACGCTCCATCTCAAATTGATCGAGATGAGAAGTGGTTTGTTTATTGGTAAGGGTTCTTTTGGTGAATTTGGACAAAGACGAAAACTGAGGTCCTAAATCCAAGTAATGCAAAAATGCATCCTTCTCATATCCTACATTTACGAACGCAGCATTAAGCCCGGGAACAACTCGTTTTACCTTTCCCAGGTATATATCTCCTACCGACCATGAATTATTGCCCTTTTCCCTGTGGAATTCAACAAGACGCTTGTCTTGAAGGAGTGCAATAACCACTTCGGTGGGACCCGCATCGATGTAGAGGTCTATGGTCAATGTTCAAGATGTTTAAAAACCAACCTTTTTAAGCACCAAAAGGCACAGTATTACTGTGCCCCCGGTAAAAAAGTCGATCAAAAGAAGATTACTTCTTCTTCTTGTGACGGTTTTTGCGAAGACGCTTTTTGCGCTTGTGCGTAGACATTTTGTGTCTTTTTCTTTTCTTACCGCAAGGCATAACAATGAGTTTATAAATTTTTTAATTCTTTTATCCGTTCAGAAACGGACTGCAAAAGTAAAGAATCCTTTGACATTTCAAAGACCTTTTCGAGGGTGTTGATACTTTTTCCAGTATCGCCTGTTAAAAACTGCGCGTCGGACAGCATTAACATAGCCTCCAACTGCTCACGCCCCTGTGTTTTAGCCACCAATTGCTCATATCTGCCCACGGCTTTTTCAAATTGCCCGGTTTTCATGGAAAATTCTGCCAATTGACCGATGGCCAAAGTATACTCCGGGTGGATTTTCACCGCTTTATCCAAGAGTTTAATGCCTTTCATGGGCATTTCATTCATGTAAACCAAGCCAAGTGTTACCGAAGCCTCTTCGGGGCTAAGCTCAGAAAACCGGTGGTCGACGGTACTGCGGGGCGAAAAAAGAATGAGCAGAACCAATAGTCCTGCTCCTCCAATTAAAACCCATTGGATTTTAGCTGTCTTTGTCATGCGATTACTTCACTTTTACACGTGATTTTACACGGTCGGTGAATGTTTTAGCAGGTTTGAATGATGGAATGTAATGTGCAGGAATGATGATTGCCTGATTTTTGGAAATGTTTCTTCCTGTTTTTTCTGCTCTTTTTTTAACGATGAAGCTACCGAAACCACGAAGGTAGACGTTGTTGCCCTTTTCAAGTGATTCGCGAATAGCATTCATGAAAGCTTCTACAGTTACCTGTACAGCCACTTTTTCTACGCCGGTTTTTTCAGCGATCTCAGTTACGATGTCTGCCTTTGTCATGCTAATTAGGTTTAGGTGTTCGGTTAATCTGACCTCTCTGAACGTCAGTACACAAATATAAACTTCCTAACCATTAGTAACCAGAGCATAAGACTACTTTGCGGTTATTTTAGACGGATTATTCATTTTTGCACCTGAATCATGGATTTTGCAACTACCATTATCGCCTGGTATAAAAAAAACGCACGGGATCTCCCATGGAGAAACACGCGCGACCCCTATAAAATATGGCTTTCCGAGATCATCCTCCAACAAACCAGAGTTGATCAAGGGATGGAATATTATCATCGATTTGTGAATCGGTTTAGGACGATTTGTGACCTGGCTTCGGCATCCGAAAATGAAATTTTGAAAATGTGGCAAGGCTTGGGATATTACTCCAGAGCCCGCAATTTACATAGCACTGCCAAACAAATATGTGATTTGCATCACGGAAATTTTCCCGAATCGTATGATGCCTTGCTTCGCTTGAAAGGAATTGGTCCGTATAGTGCTGCTGCTATTTCATCTTTTGCATTCGATGAAGCCAAAGCAGTTGTTGATGGTAATGTATATCGCGTGTTATCTAGGTTTTTCGGAATGCACAACGATATTTCTTCAACACAAGTTCAGGCAAAATTCAGAGAACTTGCACAAGAAATATTACCTCCCAAAAAAGCAGCCATTTACAACCAAGCCATCATGGAATTTGGTGCGATGCAATGCGTTCCAAAAAATCCGGATTGCTCAAAATGCCCTATTTCACAGGCATGCATGGCATATTCTCAACAATTGGTGCATCAACTTCCGGTGAAAATCAAAAAGACCAAAGCCAAATCCAGACACATCGTTTATTTCGTTTTTCGGAAGGGAAATTTCTATTTCATTCAACAACGAGATGATTCTTCCATCTGGAAAAACATGTTTGATTTTCCCGGCATTGAAAATGAGCAAGCCATTGCAGACAAAGATATTTTCAGGCATTTAAAAAAAGAATTTCATTTGTCGGAAGTAGTACTAAAACACCGGCATGAAGCACCCATACATTTGTTATCGCACCTTCGCATTTCGGCAGTTTTTCTTGAAATTCATTTACCCGATAACTTTGTTGTTCCGGATACCTGGATGCGTGTGAAATGGAAAATGCAACCTGAAACGGCTATTCCACGATTGATTCATAAATACCTAGAATCAAGGTTTAACACGGATTAATTGTTCCAAAAACGCATATCGCTTGATTTGCTATATTTGCTATATATACTAAAACACAATGGCCAGAAGTGTCAATAAAGTCATCCTAATCGGGAACCTCGGAAAAGATCCCGAAGTACGTCGATTGGAAAATGGTTCTGCGAAAGCAAGTTTTACCTTGGCAACAAGTGAATCTTATCGCGATCGCACAACCAATGAACAAAAAACAATTACCGACTGGCATAATATTGTAGTATGGCGCGGATTAGCCGACGTGGCTGAAAAATACCTTCGTAAAGGAATGCAAGTGTACATTGAAGGAAAACTCAAGTCACGTTCATATCAGGATCAAAACAACAACACGCGCTACATTACCGAAGTTGTTGCAGACGAAATGGTCATGCTATCCCGTGGTAATGCTGAATCACCCGGAACTAATATTAATCCGATTGGTAACGATGTTCCTGAACCGGGTTATGAAAACGACAGCACGGACGATTTGCCATTTTAAACCAATTCATTTTATCATAAACTAAGCACACTTGGAGCCTCCCAGTTTACTTTTTCAAGACAGCACATTGCTGATTACGTTTTTATCGCCATCTGCAGGAACGATTGTTTCTTTGGTGGTTATAGGTATTTTACTTGTATGTTCAGGATTAATTTCTGCATCGGAAGTTGCCTTTTTCTCCATACCTCCTAAATCGCTTGACGAGTTACGAAATAACAGAACCACCACCAGTCAGCGCATTCTGCACATTTTAGAGAAACCAAAACGATTGCTTGCCACCATTCTCATTGCAAACAACATGGTGAACGTTGCAATTGTGATTTTATCAACCACGGTTATTGAAGGATTGATGGATTTTCAAGGTGACCCGGAATGGCTTGAATTTCTTGTACAAGTAATTGGTGTAACCTTCATGATTTTGTTGATTGGAGAAGTCATGCCAAAAATTTATGCCAACAAAAATTCAATTCAGGTTGCAGGATTTATGTCCTCCCCTATTTTGGTTTTGCGCAGAATATTTTGGCCCATATCGGAATTGCTCATCCGCAGTTCAAGCATTATCGATAAACGTATTGTAAAGAAGTCATCGAGCATGACAGTTGACGAATTGGGTCATGCCTTTGAAATCACCATGAGCGACGAACATGCCAGCGATGGTGAAAAGAAAATTCTGGAAGGCATTGTAAAATTCGGAAACACCGAAGTAAAGCAAATCATGAAACCAAGAATGGATGTGATTGCTTTTTCCATGAACACCGGATTTTTTGAGTTGATTGCCAAAATTATTGAATCTGGATTTTCCAGGGTTCCCGTATACGAAGGCACGCTCGACACTGTAAAAGGTGTATTGTACATCAAAGATCTTATTCCACATTTGGACAAGCCGGATGATTTCGCCTGGCAATCGCTAATTCGCAAACCTTTCTATGTTCCCGAAAACAAAAAGATTGATGATTTGCTAAAAGAATTTAAGGAAGAAAAAATTCATCTCGCAGTGGTAGTTGATGAATATGGAGGAACACAAGGAATCGTAACGCTCGAAGATGTTATTGAAGAAATTGTTGGCGACATCACCGATGAATTCGATGATGAAGATATTTCCTACACTAAAATAAACGAGCATCAATTCGTGTTTGAAGGCAAGACATCCCTCATCGATATTTATAGGGTTCTCAATATTGATGGAAAAGAATTTGACGCAGCCAAAGGAGAAGCAGATACACTTGCAGGTTTTATCCTTGAACAGTCAGGTAAAATGCCTTCCCAGGGAGATGTTTTGCAATTCGGAAAATATGAATTTACAATTGAAGCATCCGACAAAAGACGAATCAAGCAAGTAAAGCTTTCCATTCAAAAAGAAGAAGAAAATGAAAACGATAACTAATCTTCTGCTTCCGATTATCATCCTTCTTTTTTCGGCCTGTGGTAATGAAAACCCCATTCCGAAACCAAAAGGATATATGAGGGTTTCTTTTCCGGAAAGGGTATATATTCCATTTAAGGGGGATTGTCCTTATAGTTTCGAATTTCCTTCTTATGTGGAATTGGTCCATCTTACCGACACAATACAGTATTGCAATAAAAACCTTGTTTTCACACCCTTTGACGGAACATTGCATCTGACTTACAAAAAATTGGAA
>JBIKKU010000315.1:0-3870 GCA_044360245.1 Flavobacteriales bacterium
AACAGGATATTGCAATGCAGTTTGCAGGTTACTTGTGGTGTCGTAGGGCAGACCGGTTAAATCCATGGTACGCATCACTGCTTTGTAACGCGCATCGGAAGTTTCCGCATTGTACTGCGTCATGTCCATCACCACTACTTTTCGCGATTGGGCAAAAAGCAGGGATGGAAATAAAAGCACTAAAAATGCGATGGTTTTCAACATATGTTCAAATGTAGGGAATTCCCTTTTAAATCATGTTAAAGCCAAAGGAATCGCTTGAGGTTTTCAACCATTTCTAAACCCTTTTAGCTACTCGAAATGACTAGAAAAAATTGGGGAGAACTACCTAGGTTCATATTGAGCTCATTTCCTGATGGATGGTTTTAAATTGTATTCGAGAAAAACAGGGATTATGATATCCAAATCCAACGACTTGCTAATCGATTTGTTTATGTTATCTCATGCAGGTAAAGGCAAAACAAATCCCGGATCGCAAAACATCACGCGCGAAGAAAAGGAAAAATACTTCGAACGTTTTTTTAATTTGTCGGTCGACCTCATTGCCATTGCCAATATGGAAGGGTATTTTACGATGGTCAGCGATTCATTTGTCAGCACGCTTGGCTACTCCCGCAAAGAATTGTTAAGTCGTCCCATTGCCGATTTTGTCCATCCCGAAGACCGCAAAAAGACCGAAGTTGAAATTGAGCATTTGTCCAAAGGTTCACAAACCCATAAGTTCGAAATCCGTTACCAAAGCTCCGACGGAAGTGTAAAATGGTTGTCGTGGAAATCGGTCGCAGTGGAGGAGGATGGATTGATTTATGCCATTGCGCGCGACATTACCGCACAAAAAGAAAACGAATTAAAACTCCAGGAATATTCGGTGCAATTGGCGCAATTCAAAAAAGACCTCACCGATAGTCTCAATTACGCCTACATCGTACAACGCGCCATTTTTCCCGATCCCGAAACACTCAATTATTTCATTCCGGATTCTTTTGTCTTGTTGCAACCCAAAGACCAAGTTTCCGGCGATTTTTTCTGGTTCGATAAATGCAAAGGCAAAACCATTGTTGTAGCCGGAGACTGCACCGGACATGGCGTTCCCGCAGCATTGCTTTCCATCATGGGCGTGAATTTCATTCACAATATTTTCAATATCGAACACATCGACGATCCTGAACTGCTCATCAAACAACTCGATGAAATGGTATACAACGGATTGGGAAAAAAATTCGGACGCAAAATGATGTTCGACGGAATGGATATTTCCGTACTCGTTCACGACGAACAAACCAATACCGTTTCCGTTTGCGGTGTGAACAATCCCGTGTACCTCATTCGCGATGGAGAATTGATTACACTGGCTCCAAACAAGCATTACCTGGGCAATCAGGTAAAAGAAAGCGATTTCAGCTTCACGCACATGGAAGTAAAACCCGATGATAAATTTTACCTCTTCAGCGATGGATATGCCGATCAGTTTGGCGGAGCAAAAGGCAAAAAAATGGGGTACAAAAACTTTCGGAATTTTCTCTTGTCCATTTCACACCTTCCCATGGACCAGCAACACTTGCAGCTCATTCTCAAATTCGAAGAATGGAAAGGCGATATTGAACAAACCGATGATATGTTATTGATTGGATTGAACTTCAAATAAATTGGTTAGTATCCGAAATCGTGGTTGGCTTCGGAACAAAAAGAAAGGCCTGAATGAAGATTCAGGCCTTTCTTTTTATATGGGGAATTCGATTATGCAGTTACACCCATCACTTGAGCCATTTTAGCTCCGATTTCAGCAGGAGAGGCTACCACGTGGATACCACACTCTGCCATGATGCGCATTTTAGCTTCGGCTGAATCATCTTTACCACCAACGATTGCACCTGCGTGACCCATTTTACGGCCTTTAGGAGCAGTTTGTCCGGCGATGAAACCAACCACAGGTTTTGTTCCGTGTTCTTTGATCCAAGCAGCAGCAAGAGCCTCGTAATTTCCACCGATTTCACCAATCATAACGATGGCATCGGTTTCAGGATCATCCATAAGCATCTTAACAGCTTCGCGGGTTGGAGTACCGATGATAGGGTCACCACCAATTCCGATGGCTGTAGAAACGCCCATTCCGGCTTTGGAAATTTGATCGGCAGCTTCGTAAGTTAAAGTTCCCGATTTGGAAACGATACCAATACGACCCGGTTTGAAAACGAAGCCGGGCATGATACCTACTTTCGCTTCTCCGGCAGTAATAACACCCGGACAGTTAGGACCGATCAGGGTTACGTCTTTTCCTTTTAGGTATTCTTTTACTTCAACCATGTCGTTTACAGGAATACCTTCGGTGATACAAACGATCACTTTGATACCTGCATTACCGGCTTCCATAATCGCATCAGCAGCAAATGCCGGTGGAACGAAAATGATAGACACATTGGCGCCTGCTTTATCTACCGCATCTTGAACGGTATTGAAAACCGGACGGTCTAAGTGCATTGTTCCTCCTTTACTGGGAGTTACACCACCAACCACGTTGGTTCCGTATTCAATCATTTGTTGCGCATGGAAAGTACCTTCACTTCCGGTAAATCCTTGCACGATCACTTTTGAGTTTTTGTTCACTAAAACGCCCATGGTGTTTCTATTTTGTTTTTGGAAGTCCAAATATACCAAAAAAGCACTATTGCAAGAGGGGTTTTTTCAACAGTCCAAAGCCGTATGTTTTGGGACATGGAGTAGTGCCAAAGTGCTTTGTTCCAAAGGGTTTTAATGTTGAATAAGCAAATTGCGCACTGTACTTCCTTCGGTAGTGTTGAAGCGCAGCAGGTACAAACCATTGTTCAGTTCACTCAAATCAATGACCGTGTTGCCCGAATAGCAAGGCATGGAGCGCAAGAGTCGACCGCTTACATCGAAAACTTCCAATGTAAAGTTTTGGTTAAAGTTGAGTTGAAGCGATCCGGAAGAAGGATTCGGATAGACTTGCAAAGACGCAAAAACACTTTCTCCCACACCCACATGCAGGTATTGTTTGGTTGCTACATTCGATTTCGCAAAAGAAAGTGAACGCGTGGCCACACATGGGGAAGGAGGAACAACGGAAACCTGGTAATACGATAATCCCACAGGAGAATTCATGTCGGTATAACTGGTATAAGAAGCAGAAATGGAATCAATCAAAACCATGTTATTCATGTTGGTGCCACGGTAGATGAAATAGGTTCCATAACTGAATCCGGTGTAAGGCGTCCAAATCAATTGATTGAGGTTGTTTACTCCGCTGCTGGTGACCAAATGCATGGTTTGATGATAAGCGCCCAAACGCTGATTGCCGCAGGAGTCGATGGTGTTGATGCGGTAACGTTGTGCTTGTTGTTGCGCAAAAACACTGTTGTCGGTAAACACCGAACTATCGCCGGGAGCTACTGTTCCAATGGTGAGGTATTGCCCTTGAACCGTTGATTCACGCTGAATTTGATAGGTCAACTGACCATAGGTTGTATCTCGTTCAAATACAACTGTTCAATATTGATTGGAAGTGTCGGTTGTTACTTCGCAAATGGGTTGAGAGAAGGAGGGGTGAGAACAATTCAAAATCGAGATACAACTGGAATCGCTAATGCCGGTACCACCATTTTGACCAATGGCAATAGTTCCTGGAAAAGCCGATTCATTGGTGATTACTATCATGAAATAATCGCCGAGTTGTCCGGCCGGAATGTTAAATTGGTAGTTCAAATAACCCATAGAATTGCAGGAAACAACATTGGAGTTTAAGAACTGGGAAGTGTCAAAAGGACTGGTCAATGGTCCAAAACCACGTAACTCATATCAATTGAAGAACTGCTGCCATTGGCTAAATAAACGTCCATATCTCCCGGACTACAT
>JBIKKU010000205.1:0-6011 GCA_044360245.1 Flavobacteriales bacterium
CCAATCCTATTCGGGTGAATATTTGCTTTATTTCTTCATTTTGTTGTGGACGAATGATACCATGGCTTACCTAAGCGGAAAGTTTTTGGGAAGGCATAAATTATGGGAGCGCATTTCACCTAAAAAAACCTGGGAAGGATTTTTCGGTGGTTTGGTTTTTACCATTCTTGCAGCATTTATCATTCGTTATTATGCCAAAATGGAATTGCCTATGGTATTGTTCCTTATTATTCCAATTGTGGTTAGTGTTTTTGGAACACTAGGAGATTTGGCCGAATCCCATTTAAAACGCCAGGCAGGTGTAAAAGATTCCGGCAACATTATGCCCGGACACGGCGGTGTTTTAGATCGTTTTGACGGCATCCTACTTTCTGTTCCTGCTTTGTTTTTATTTCTTTCGCTTTTCCTTTTGTTTTTTCCGCCTCTATGAAAATTCTAATGGTTTGTTTGGGAAACATTTGCAGATCTCCCATGGCAGAAGGAATCATGGCTCACATGATTCATAAGCAGCGTTTACCCTGGCATGTAGATTCTGCCGGAACCTCCAATTACCACGAAGGAGAAGCTCCCGATTACCGATCCATCTTAAAAATGGAAAAGTATGGAATCGACATTTCTTTGCAACGTTCACGGCCATTTACGGAAGCAGATTTCGATCGTTTCGACCTCATCCTCTGCATGGATGAAAACAACCTTTTAAACGTTGCTAAAAAGGCCAAAAACGAAACCCATAAAGCTAAAATCACCATGATCATGGAATATGTACATCCCGGAGAACGTTTGGGTGTTCCTGATCCTTATTACGGCGGAGATGCCGGGTTCGAAAAAGTGTATCAAATGCTATGGCAGGCATGCGAAAAAGTGATTGAACAACATGGAAAATAAAAAAGGTCAGATTTTTTTAATTCCTGTTCCTCTTGGCGAAGATGCAGACATCCTTGCTTTAAGTGGCTGGACAAAAGCTTTGGTGGATCGGTTGCAATTTTATGTTGCAGAAAATGCAAAATCTGCGCGGAAATTTTTGAAGCAAGTTGGTATTCCATTTCCACTTCAGGAAGTTCAAATCGAAGAGCTTAATGAACACAGCAACATCAAAGAAATTGAGCATTTACTTGATCCGGCGAGACAGGGACATGATATGGGACTAGTCTCTGAAGCAGGTTGTCCGGGTATTGCAGACCCCGGTGCTTGGCTGGTACAGATGGCGCATAAAGAAGGCATTCGTGTTGTACCAATTCCAGGCCCCTCCTCTATTTTTTTAGCCTTAATGAGTAGCGGATTTAACGGACAACATTTTACGTTTAATGGATATCTTCCTAAAGACACTTTGGAACGCAAAAAGAAAATTCGTGAAATGGAACGTTTGGCGCAAAGTGGCATTTCGCAAATTTTCATGGATACTCCCTACCGCAATGAGCATGTTTTTCAGGAGCTTGTTCAAACTTGTCAACCCCAGTCCTTGCTATGTATTGCAGCAGATATCACATTAAAAGAAGAATGGATAAAAACAAGTTCGATTCAACATTGGAGTAAACAAAAACCTTCCTTGCATAAACGTCCCGCCATTTTTATTTTGGGTCGTCAAGCGTAAAAATCTTCTTTTTTTAAATCGGAAAATTTCTTTTTTCCACCTAAGAAAAATCCAATGGTGATGCTTTTTTTGTACCACCCTTTGCGGTTAAGGCTTTGTTTGAATTGTCTTTCCGTAGCACGTTGTTTATTCAAACGTTGCATGGCTCGGTAATAAGCGAAATGCGCTCTCACAATGGCCCATAAGTGCCTGAAATTCCCTTTCAACAGGAACCTGATTCCCGCCAAACCATCCATGCATAATCTCCTGAAAATTTTCAGAAACAAATTGCTTTCAAAATAATTTTTGTGGATGGCCCAAAGATTATTTCTGAAGTTTAAATAGGTTTTTCCGGGACTTTCATAATTCAATGTACCACCTCCAAGATGCAGCACTGTGCTTTGAGGGACAGCAATAATGCGGTATCCACGGTTTTTCAATCTCCAACACAAATCGATTTCTTCCATGTGAGCGAAAAAATCATGATCGAATCCGCCTACTTCTTTAAATGCATTTCCTCGAATAAATAAGCATGCTCCGGTTGCCCAAAAAACTTCTTCAACAGATGGGTATTGCCCCTCACAGGGTTCAACATTTCCAAAAATTCTACCCCTGCAAAAGGGATATAAATCTTTGTCCATATAGCCACCCGCAGCACCTGCATGTTCGTAATGTGTTTGCTTTAAAAATGCACGAATAGAAGGTTGTGCCGCTACAATTTTTTCATCTTTTTCCATCTCACCAATGACAGGAAGAATCCAATTCGGAGTGACTTCAACATCGGAATTCAACAACACAAAATATTCTGCGGATTCGTCTTTTAGTCCTAGGTTATAACCACCGGCAAATCCGGCATTGAAAGGATTTTGTTTCACCCGTACTTGCGGAAAATGTGTGCTTAACCAAACAACACTATCATCTGTTGAGGCATTATCAATGACCAGTATTTCTGCTACATCCGAAGAGTGCATCACCACCGAAGGCAAAAATTCAGAAAGATGTTTTTGTCCATTCCAATTCAGAATGGCAACAAGCACTTTTTTGCTCATCGTGGATTTTTGTAATACTCACTTGCATTATTGCCCCACTGTGGCTGGGTATTTCCACTTCCGGTGGGACTATTCAAATCAGTATTGGTTGAATTTCTTGAGTTGAGCATGTACTGCCAGCGTGCGTTTTTAACTTCTCCGGGAACATCCGAATGCAACAAAACATAATCGTTGGTGACGAGGTCAGGCAAATAGAAAATAAATCGTTTGTTGTTGTATTTACCTGCTTTCTTGTATTGCCAGATTTGGTAGGGGTAAGAACTTGGTTCATTCGGACGATCGGTAAGCCAATCCGGTGGTCCGTATTTTAAATAAACATACCCACGATCGGTTTCATATCCTTTTTTGATTTGTGTTCCGTACATGGCTTCAACTTTTTCAACTTGCTCTTTGTATCCAAGCCAAGAATATTCGGGATCTGTAGCGTTTCTGTTCAACCAAAAATAATAGAAGAATTGTTTTTTCACTTGCATGTTGTTCGACTTCACAATCGTATCGATGATGGCGATTTCGTTCATGGAAGCGATGGGACGAAGACAGGAAATGTAATCGTTCAGTGTGTCCGAATTTTTAATGCGTTCAACAAACGTTGCCTGGATGTTGATGTTTACTAAATCGGCAGAAGTAATGTTTTGGTTGGGATTATTTCTAACAAAATTCACCACGCGCTTGTGAATCGGGCTATTGAGGCTGTCACGCACTTCCACAACCAATTGATAAGCACCTGATGGTAAATCGGCAATGTTGATGGAATTCATCACCGGAGTTACGTCTTTAGGATTCATTCGGGTGCGAATGGCTTTGTCTTTGATTTCTTCTTGAGTGCGTGCGTTCACTATTTTTTGGGTCAACAAAAACCTTCCCGTTCCAACAAATGATTTCGAACAATACAACTCAAAATAAAAAGCAATTTTAGTCACTTCAGGTGGGTAATAATCCGAAACGAAGGGAACAATATCAAATCCTGATTTGGTAAGCGGTCCTATCGTTGTGGCTTTGCTTGCACCTTCGAGCAATTGAATATCGGATACAAAAACATCGCGATCGATAGGTTCCATTTGCACGGGCATAGATGCCTCAATGGCTTTGGCACTGTCTTGCAACAAATCAAGGCAAGAAATCTCCAATTCATATTTTCCAGGTGCCAGTTTAAAACGTTGCTGGTCGTAAAAATCGGCCACGGTGCTGTCGGTCATCGCAGGTGATGAAATTTCTCTTTTGGAAAAAGCTACAATTTTATCGCCTTGACGCACAATTTCGGTAACCAGGATTTTCGATTTCAAAGCGCGTGAAACAGAATCCCTTTCCAACCAAACAGAGGAAGCATTAAACTGCAGGTAAACCTCGAGATATCCGGAATTATCGGGTGAACCAAAACGTCGGTAATCGACATAAACTTCCAATTGTTGGGCTTTCAATTCACCCAAAAAGGAGGAAAACAAAAGGACGAAGAAAAGTGTCCGGAAAATCCAAATCCTGTTCATACCGTAAAAATACGGAAAATGCGACTAAAAGCGATGTTTCAGAGGGAATGGAAGCAATGACTTAGGAACAGGTTTTCAGGCAGTTTATCACCACTTTTTGCAGATATGAACTAATTACGAACACGGGAACAAAAAAAGCCTTCATTTTCCTTAACTTGCATAATTAACTCCACTAGGTTAAAACACGGATAATTATGCAGCATTTTACCGCAAAACGTTTAAGCAGTTTTCTTGTTTTGTTATTCTCTCTTTGTGCAGGGGTCTCATTTGCGCAAACCACTTATACCTGGAATGGTTCCGTTTCAACAAGCTGGACCACTGCCGCTAACTGGACCCCTTCCACCGGATTTCCCGGAGCAGCGGACCATGTTATCATCGTAAGTTCAGCCAATACCCCTACCCTGGTGGCACCTGCATCGGTGACGAATTTCACCATGACCTCCGGCGCATTAGATCTGGGCGGATTCACACTTACCACAACCGGTACGCAAACATTTACTGCAGGAACCATTAGCAATGGAACCTTTTCGGTGAGTTCAGGAACTGCTACAACCTTTACCAATACTACATTTTCAGCAAATCTTACGCTAAATGTCCTTTCCGCCGGAATTACACTTAACGGCGGAACTTTTAACGGAACAACCACTCTTCATCACAATGGGGCAACCAATTCAGGAGGTAACGGAAATGCAACGTTCAATGGCACAACGGTATTTAAAACTTCAGGAAGCGGATTTTTTCGTCAGAATGGAAACATGACTTTCAACGGTCCTACCCAATTTATCGTTAGCGGAGGTGGTTATTTATTACCGGAATTAAGTGGCAACAATACCTACAACAATACCCTTCGCTTAACCATAGAAGCCACAGCCACCAATAATCTGCGCATCGCCTATAACGGGAATGTGGTATTCAATGGGAATGTTCAACTTGAAAACTTAAGTACCGGACAATACATTCAGTTTTGTGAACAAGCAGCTTCCACCGCCACACTTTCAACAGGTAATACCATTTCGGTTGGTCCACTCGGGTTTACCGGAGGTCGCGTTCAATTGTTTCGTTTTACCCAACAAGGAAATACGGCACAGAACATCACCATGACCGGTACCGGATATTTGCAGATTGACGGTAACACAACATTCAACGGCGATTTGACGGTAACCGCACCTACTTTAACCGTTCAAAACTCCACCTTCCAACGCACCTTCACCTTCAACAAAACAGGTACCACCAACGACCAAAGCGCGGGAGGAAATGTGTTCAACGGAGTTTTCACCGTGAATATTCAGAACACCGGTTATTTCATGATCAGCAACAATGGAAGCAACACTTTCAACGATCATGTTGTTGTTTCCAGTTCCTCAACCGGTAACATTTATTTGGGATACAACGGCAGTGCTGCATGGTCGCTCGCTGCAGGAAAAACACTTTCCATCGGAGCTCCCGGCTTTGCAGATGCAATGCTTTACATTAGAGGCTTAACACAATTAGGAGGAACCGCGCAATCGCTTGCACTCACCTCCAATGCGCAATTCCAGATGTACAACAGTACCTTATCCGGAGCTTGGGATGTGACAGCTCCGCAAGTGTATATTGGTGCAAATACTTTCAACAGCGATTTGACCTTAACCAAAACAGGAGCAGGATCCAATTCATCTCCCGGAGGAAATACGTTTAACGGAATCACAACATTCAACAACAGTGGCTCACAATACCTGATGATGGGAAATGGAGCTCCTGACATTTACAACGGTGATGTTTACACCAACAATTCCGGCACCGACCGCATCATCATGGCCTACAATTCTATCGGAAATCAATTCAACGGAAATATTATTGCAACACAAACCGGAGGCGGCACCAATACCACATTTGGTTATCCCGGAACAACGGCAACGGCAATACTTG
>JBIKKU010000207.1:0-5969 GCA_044360245.1 Flavobacteriales bacterium
CGCGACTTGCGTTTTCACGACAATGCAGGATTGTATCACGCACTAAAAAGTGGTTTTCCGGTACAAGCTGTTTTTATTTTTGATACGGCCATTCTGGATGCGTTGCAAGACCGATCTGATGCACGGGTTGCGTTCATCTACGATGCCTTGCAACGTTTGAATAAAGTGTATCAATACTATGGAGCTGCTTTAAAAATTTATGTGGGTAGACCAATGGATGTTTGGCCTCAAATTCTTCGTGATTTTAAGGTCGCTGCCGTTTTTACCAATCGCGATTATGAGCCCTACGCACAAGAGCGCGATAAGACCTTGTACGATTTTTTGCAAGCGCATAAAATTCCTTTTACAGGATATAAAGACCAGGTGATTTTTGAGAAAAACGAAGTAATGAAAGATGACGGTAAACCCTATACCGTATACACTCCCTATTCGAGGAAATGGAAACAAAAATGCAATGCGTTTTTTTTAAAATCGTATCCGAACGAAAAGTATGCGTCCGGATTATTTCCTTCGACCAACCATGATTTTCCAAGCTTAGCGCAAATTGGTTTTCAGGTGAGCACCATTCGTATTGCATCTCCCAAAATCGAGCCTCAAATAATGGCGAATTATCACGAAACACGCGATATACCTGCTATACATGGCACCACACGACTGAGTGTTCATTTGCGTTTCGGAACAATTTCCATTCGCGAATTGGCAAGAAAAGCGCAAGAGCAAAATGAAAAATACCTGAACGAATTGATCTGGCGCGATTTTTACCAGATGATTTTATTTCATTTTCCGCATAGTGCGAAATCTTCTTTTAAACCCGCATACGACAGGATTCCATGGCGCAACAACGAGCAGGAATTTGAGTCCTGGAAAAACGGACAAACCGGATATCCCATTGTGGATGCGGGTATGCGTGAGCTTTTGCACACCGGATTTATGCACAACCGTGTACGTATGATTGTAGCAAGTTTTCTCACCAAACATTTGCTCATTGACTGGCGCTGGGGAGAAGCATGGTTTGCGGAAAAATTGCTCGATTTTGATTTAGCATCGAATGTTGGAGGTTGGCAATGGGCAGCAAGCAGCGGCTGTGATGCAGCACCTTATTTTCGCGTTTTTAATCCTGCTTTGCAGACTGAAAAATTCGACCCTGAGTTTGCGTATATCCGCAAATGGGTTCCGGAGTTTCAAAAGCCGGAATACGTCAAACCCATTGTCGATCATAAGATGGCTCGTGATCGCGTAATTGCCGTTTACAAAAAAGCTTTGCAGGAATGAAACTGATGTTGTTTTTGCTTTTGTTCGGTCAGAGTACCGATAGCCTCGATTTTTCAAACGCGCTTCGCAAACAAGAACGAGTGAACATGCGTGGAATGTCGGTTTTAGGAACCTGGGCAATGGTAAACATTGGTTTTAGTGCTCCGCATGCATTTGGACCGGGCGCAACGGAACACAAGTACTTTAACCAAATGAATTTCTTCTGGAACACAGTGAATTTGGGTTTGGCCATTCCTGGTTATTTCTCTGCGCGTAAAAAATTTGGAAACGCCAAGAACGATTCTGAATATTTCGCCTTGCAGAACAAACGCAACAAAAAGATTTTTTTGATCAATACCTTGTTGGATGTTGTTTATTGCGGATCCGGCTGGTGGATGTGGGATAAAGGAAATCGAGAAAACAATACGCAACTGATTGGGTTTGGAAAATCGGTGGTATTGCAAGGTGGTTTTTTGTTTGGTTTTGATTTGGCCATGTTTGTGCTGCACAAGAAAAACGGCGAAAGCTATAAGTTAAAAGCATTATGATAAGTATTGGATCCAATGTTCCCTTGTTTGAGTTGAAAGACCAGGACGGGAAAATTTTTCGCATCGCAGATCATTTAGGAAAACGAAACCTGGTTTTGTTTTTTTATCCCAAAGATTTGTCTTACGGTTGTACCAAAGAAGCATGTTCATTTCGCGACCACCACGAGGTTTTTTTGGAAAACGATTGCGATGTCATTGGTATTTCCATGGACAACGAAAGCAGTCACCGCGAATTTATTGCACGTCATCGTTTGCCTTATACCCTTTTAAGTGACACAGAAAAAAAGGTACAACAGTTGTTTGGATTAAAGCCTCAATTTTTTGGATTGGTGCAGGACCGTGCAACTTTTGTCATTGGTAAAAACGGAAAAATCCTGCATGCTTTTCGTTCTCTAAGTAAGTTTGAAAAACATGTCAGCGAAGCATTGGAGATTTTGAAAAAGCAATAAACTTTTGCTGATGGAAGTCAGTTTATGCCATTGATTTTCTTCGGAGGTTTAAGGCATGAAAAATTTGCGGCTTTGGATTTTCTTTTGTGCCATCGGAGAATTTCTCGGAATAGGTTTTGCCGCTGCAGTAGCTGTTGCCTGGAACGTCTTTTCGGGTGATCAATCAAGCATGCCTTGGTTGTTATCAGGTTTAATCGTGATGATGTTTGCGGGTTGGGTCGAGGGAATGTGCCTGAGTTTTTTTCAGGGTTTGTACCTCAAAAAGTATCTCCCGGGATTGGACATCAGGAAGTGGCGACGCAATACCGTTTTCATTGCAGTTAGCGGTTGGTTTTTAGGTTCACTTCCTTCGCTGTTTATTTCCGCTTCGCAACCACAAGCAAGTAGCGCAGGACCTCCATTATGGATAATGGTTTTATTGGTAATCCTCATGGGTATTGTGTTGGGAGGCTTGTTCGGATTTGCTCAATACCTGGTGCTAAAAACACATTTTAAACATCCACGCTTTTGGATTTCCGCTCACATGTCGGGATGGATACTTGGATTGGGTTTTATTTTCCTTGCAGCCACGGTACCAGATGAGCATACGGATTTGTGGAAAATCGTACTTGGCGGTTTGTTCTCGGGCATGCTGGCGGGCATATCCGTCGGGTGCTTTGGGGCACTCGCCTTTCGGAAAATGGAAAAGGTCGACACATTCTAAGGATTCTCTTCTGTTTTTGTAATTTGCATCTTTCCATTTACAACCACCTATGAGCGCATCCTTGGAGAAGGCTAGAAGAGCCTTGGAGAAACTGACCCGCAATAACCGAATCGGACAACTGTATGATGATGTAAAGAACCGCACCATGTTGCATGTGGACGATTCTTTGCCATCGGATAAGGAAGTGTCTTCTGAAGGACAAAAAAAGCGATTGGAAATTGTTTCCGATCATACCGGAAGAGAATACACCATTTTGCGGACCAATGGCGGAGTGCGTGATTTGGCGCATGTGCAGGGAAATGTGGAGAATTATATTGGAATGACCATGATTCCAACAGGCGTGATTGGTCCTGTTTTGGTAATGGGCGGAGATGCCAATGGGGAATATTTTGTTCCGATGGCTACTACACAGGGATCTTTGGTTGCAACATACAATCGCGGCGCAAAGGCTTGTCGTTTGTCGGGTGGAATTACTTCCATTTGTTTAACCGAAGGCATTCAACGCTGTCCGGTTTTTAAATTCCATGACCTTTCTGAAGTCATGCATTTTCTGAATTGGGTTTTGCAGCAAGAAGTTATTTTCAGAAAAATTTCTGCCGAAGAAAGTCGATTCGCGCAACTCACCGAAATGAAAGCGAATGTTGAAGGGAACCACGTTATCCTTACGTTCGAATTTACAACAGGTGATGCTGCAGGTCAGAACATCATTACGTTTGCTACCGATGCCATTTGTCATTATATCGCCGAACGTTCTCCGATTGCTCCGGTAGAATGGTTCATCGAAGGAAATTACAGTGGAGAGAAAAAGCCGACCATGAATTCTTTTGTTGGTGTTCGCGGTAAAAAAGTTTCTGCTGAAGTGGTTGTTCCGGCAAGTATTGTTCGCGATGTTTTGAAAACGTCGCCGGATAAGATGGAAGAATATTGGCGCACTTCAACTTTAGGTGTGATTCAAAGCGGTTCGATTGGTGCGGTTGGTAATATTGCGAATGGATTAGCAGCGATGTTTTTGGCTTGTGGTCAGGACATTGCCTGTGTTTCGGAAGCTGCAGTCGGTGTAACGCGCATGGAGAAAACACCTGATGGTGATTTGTATGCATCGGTTACACTGCCAAACTTGATTGTTGGAACCATAGGTGGCGGAACACATTTGCCTACGCAACGTGAGGCTTTGGAAATGATGGATTGTTTGGGAGCCGGAAAATCGCGCAAACTCGCTGAAATTATTGGAGCGGTTGTGCTTGGCGGTGAGTTGAGTATTTCTGCTGCGCTTTCTGCAGGACATTACGCTCGTGCTCACAAAGAATTGGCGCGCAAGAAAAAACAATAAGTTTATTGACCTGTCATGGCGTGCATGCGACGCACGAGTAATTCGATTTCCACGGGTTTCGTCATGACATCGCTATGCGGGATATCCGAAATGATTTCCATGGTTTTGGTATAGGAATTCCCTGTAGTAAATAAGATGGGAACATGCATGCTTTCACGCACTTTTCGCGCAAACGAAATACCATCGGCACCACCTTTCAATTGGACGTCCATCAAAATGATATCAGGAGTGTGCTGCGACAATATTTTTTCGGCGTCGATAGGATTGGTGCATACGCCTAAAACATCATGACCTTTTTTTTTCAGGTGCATGGTGTACACTTTGGCAATCAGCAATTCATCTTCAACGATCAGTACTTTCATGGAGCAAGTTCCGGTTTTCGAATTCCACTTTAAACGAAGTGGTTTTTCCACCGCTAAAGGTAAAATTTCCTTCCAATTGCTGGCATAAAGTTATGATAAGGATCATTCCGGTGCTGACCACTTCCTCAGGATCGAAATTTGGATCGAGCGCACCGCCATCATCGCTTACCTCAATGGAAACAAGTTCGCCGACTTTGGTGAGCGTGACATAAATATTTCCCTCTTCCTTTTTAGAAAAAGCGTGTTTATAGGCATTGGTGAGCAATTCATTGATGAGTAATCCACACGGTACGCCTTGGTCGAGATTGAGCTCCAGCGGATCGCACACAAGATGGATGTGCACGTTTTTTTTGGGATCATGCATCGACATTTCAACCGCCTCGCACAATCGGAAAATGTAATCGCGGAAATCCACATAGTGCAATGAAGAATTATTGTAAAGCAATTCATGCACCAGGCTTGCCGATTTGATACGCAATTGAGCGCTTCGGATCAGGTCAAGCGTTTGTTCATTCACAGCGCGGAAGGCATGTAATTCCAACAAACTGCTGATCATGGCAAGGTTGTTTTTTACACGGTGATGAATTTCATGCAAAAGCACATCCTGTTCTCTTAGGGCCAGTTGAAGTTTTTCTTTGTTGCGAATGTGTTCGGTGATGTCGCGTGAGTAGATGGCTATACCTGTAATTTCTTGGTCGGAATAAATAGGATGATACACCGTTTCATAATACAACATGCCGCTTTTTCCGCCAAAGGAATCGGTAATTTTTAAACGTTCTCCGTTGAGCGCTTTCTCATACACACCGGCCATTTTCAAGCGATCGGAAGGGAGAAAGACATCGTACACACTCTGCCCTTTTTCCAGTTTTTTTCCGAATCCTCTTTGGTAGATTTCTGCAAGTGTTTGATTGAATTCAATCAGATTTAAATCACGGTCAACCGACAATACAATATCGCTGGTTGCATTGATCAATGCCGATTTTCTTTCTTCGTTAACACGTATTTCGTTTTCCTTGTTCCATTCTTCGGTGATATCCTCAAATACCACAACGATGAATTCTTCCCCTCTTTCCTCAAGCAGGGACATCTTATTTCGGTTGAGTTGTCGTTTGCCATCCACTTCTCCCCATTGGTTAAAAGAAACGGGACCTTTTCCTTCCAGCACGGCTTTGATGTTTTCCCGCGAAATATGATGGTATTCTTCAGGAATAAAATCATAGATGGTTTTTCCGCCCAATAAGGAAAATACTTCGGGTGGAATAAAGTTGGCATAAACGAGTTTTCCGGTTTTTTCAATGACTACAATCCGCACCGGAGATGGTTCCA
>JBIKKU010000017.1:0-20313 GCA_044360245.1 Flavobacteriales bacterium
CAAAATGGCCGTATCGAAAATAAAAACAGCTTGTACCGGAAAACCACTTTTAAGTGCGTGATACAATCCTGCATTGTCGTGAAAACGCAAGTCGCGACGGTGCCAGAAAATGCTGACGGAATTTTGCATATGCAAAACTAACACGCAAGACTTCAATTGGTTCGCGCGAAAGCTTGTTCAGTTCTGCATTTTTTCTTAAACTGCGGTATAATCAAGCCTATGAAAAGACTACTTGCAAGCGCCGGATTTCTCCTGACGGCTTTACTTGCTCGTTCACAAAGCATCAGTCCGGAAGTCATTGCCTCTGCGGGCGAACATTTCGGTGGTGCGGGAGTTGAACTGAGCTGGACACTCGGAGAGATGGTCATTGAAACCATCGGTGGAGGAAGCGCCACCCTTACCCAAGGATTTCATCAAGTCGACAACAGCATCAACGCTGTTCCGGAATCCTTTCCAACCCTGTCGTGCACAGCCTTTCCCAATCCTGCAAGCAACAGCATCAGCATTCTGTTTTCGGAAAAATTGAAAGAAAATACCCAAGCTGAAATTTTTAGTCTCGAAGGAAAATTAGTGTGGTCCGGACAATTCATTTCCGGAAGTCTTCAAACGCAAATTGATTTATCCTTCCTTGCTTCAGGTGCTTACCAACTTCGTTTGCACAATGCATCACAAACTTTCCATACAAGAATCATAAAACACTAACCATGAAAAAACTCGCCATACTTTCTATTCTCTTTTTTGTTGCACTTGGTATTTTCGCTCAAGCACCAAACTATTTCAATTACCAGGCCGTAGCACGAAACACTTCGGGTGCATTGCTTTCGCAACAAAACGTTTCTTTCCGCATTAGCATTTTACAAAGTTCTGCTGCAGGAACAGCAGTGTATGTAGAAACGCACAATACCACCACCAACGATTACGGATTAGCCAATCTCAAAATCGGATTGGGAACTGTAGTCAGCGGAAGCATCAGTGCCATAACTTGGGAATCGAACAACTATTTTTTAAAAGTAGAAATGGATCCTGCAGGTGGAAGTGCTTTTCAATTGATGGGTACCACACAATTGATCAGTGTTCCTTACGCCATGTACGCCAATAAAGCAGGAGCGGTAGCCAGCACCGGACAAAGTGTTTACCAAGCATTGGGAACCGGACAACTCTCTGTTACTACCGGCACTACCAGTTTTACACTGGTTCCCGGATTAAGCTTAAACGTAAATGTTCCTTCGGGTTGCAAAGTACTGATTCATACCGATGGCGGATTGCAATGTTCGGCAACGGGAAATGCGTATTCGGTTGTTGACATGTCCATTCACGTTGATAATGTTTCTCAGGCACAACGTCGCATTGTTGCCGCAAATACCACCGGATTAGCACAAGTCATTACCAACTGGTCCATGGACCGCATGATGACTTTAGCCGCAGGTAACCATACCTTTGAAGTCCGCGCCATGTATGCTACAGGAAGCGGTGCATCAACAGCCAACGTATCCAGCGGAAGCGCCCCACAATTGCAAGGTGTGCTTACCGTGACCATCATCAAAGAGTAATTCGATAACCCATCGATAGGAAAAGGACGTTCAATGTGGACGTCCTTTTTTTGTTCCGGAATCCAAGGCCCGGTCAAATTTTGCATGATGTTCCCTTAACATCAAGTAAACAAATGCTTAATTTGTGCGCATGAGAAAAATGGCATTCATCTTGGCGCTGTTGACCACCCATCAAATCCATGCGCAAACCTACACCGGTGCAGGCGGCAACATTCCCGATAACGGAGTGGCAACAGATTTTTCCTTAAACGTTAGCGGATTAAGTCCTTCTACCTTAAATGCCACACACGGTTTGGTAAGTGTTTGTTTGGATATCACGCATACTTACGACGCAGATCTCGACATCAAAATCATTGCTCCCGATGGTACAACGGTAAGTCTTGCCAGTGGCGTAGGAGGTGGTGATGATAATTTTACTTCAACCTGTTTCGACATGAGTGCGGTGGATGAAATTTCAACTGCTTCCGCCCCATTCACAGGCACCTGGAATCCGATGGGATTATTGGGAAACATAAATAACGGTCAGAGCGGAAACGGAACCTGGACGCTTCGCATCACCGATACCTGGGCACAAGACCAAGGCACTTTAAATTCGTGGAGCATCACCTTTGGGAATAACCCTGCCGTTCCATTTGTATTCAGCTCAACCAATTTACCATTGATTATTTTAAACACGAGTAACGTGAGTATTCCGGATGAACCAAAAATTCCGGGCACCATGAAAATCATTTACAACGGAGCGGGAAACCTCAATCACCCAAACGATCCTGCAACCGATTACGATGGCAACATAGGTATCGAAATGCGCGGAGCCTATTCGCAATCTCTTCCGCAAAAACCTTACAACATCGAACTTCGTGATGCTGCAGGACTCGAGCTGGATTCTTCTTTGTTGGGAATGCCCGCCGAACACGATTGGCATTTGATTGCCAACTACAACGACAAATCGTTTTTACGCAATGCACTTGCTTACAAACTATTTGCAGAAATGAACAATTACAGCACGCGTTTTCGTTTTTGTGAAGTGTTGCTCAACAACGAATATCAAGGCGTGTACTTGCTCATGGAAAGCATCAAACGCGACAATAACCGAGTTGACATTGCCAAACTGGACACCAATGAAAACACAGGTTTAGACGTAACCGGCGGATACATCATCAAAAACGATTATTGGGACGGAAGCAATTCATGGTTGTTGAATTACCATCCTATCGATCATCCCACGATGGATGTGCATTTGGTTTACCATTACCCGAAATCGGATGATATCACTACACCACAAAAAAATTACATCGCGGGCTTTGTCGACAATTTTGAAAGCGCATTGTATGCCTCGAATTTTTCCGATACCACTTCGGGATATCGCGCATGGGCAGATGTTTATTCCTTCATCGATTATTTATTGGTAAACGAATTGGCGCGCAATAACGATGGATTTAAAAAATCGAGTTACTTCCACAAAGGCAAAGACAAAAGCACAGGAATTGCCAAGTTGAAAGCGGGTCCGGTTTGGGATTTCGATTGGGCATGGAAAGACCTATGGGGATGTTCCATTTTTGAAGCTACCGACGGATCGGGATGGGCGCACCATATCAACGATTGCGGTCCGGATGTAAATTCCCCGGGCTGGTACGTGCGTATGATGCAAGACACCAATTTTACCAACCTCACCCGTTGTCGATGGGAACAATTGCGAACAAGCATTTTGGATACAAGCTATTTGTTTCATTACATCGATTCATGCGCCACAGTATTTCAGGCAGCACAGCAAAGACATTATGATTATTGGGGACATATGGGATTGGCATCCGGTGCTCCCGAAGTGAATGCACCTGCGCAATCCTATGCAGAAGAAATTATGTTCTTCAAAGATTGGATTCGTCGTCGCATTGCATGGCTCGACCAAAATATTCCCGGTAACACAAGTGCATGCGAGTGGCTGGGCACGGAAGAAAATCAATCGTTCGAAACCCGTGTTTTTCCAAACCCTGTTGAAGCAGAATTATTCATTGAATCCGACAGGCCATTGCAATCCATTCAACTTGTGGACATCAGCGGAAAACAAATTCTGAACACTAAGGCAACATCCAACAGCACGGTTTTTATGCTTCATGTAGCTGAAATCCCATCCGGAATGTATTTGTTGTTATTGACAGATGAACAGGGAAATCAAAACATTTCGCGCCTAATCATCCGATAAGTAATTTTTTATCTTCGCCGCATGTTTGAACCCTTGTTGTATGGGCTAACAACCGGAGCTGTGATGAGCGTAATGCTTGGAACAGTATTCTTTGCGCTTGTACAAAACAGTATCGATAACGGTTTTCGCTCGGGAATGTTGATTTCGACGGGGGTGATTGTTTCTGACATTTTGCTGATTTCTTTATCGCTATTGTTTTCTTCTGCATTATTGCCAACGGGTGGAACCGTAGAATACATCGTGCGCATAGCAGGCGGCGTTTTTTTAATTGCTTACGGGATAGGTAACCTGATGAAAAAGAAAACCATTGTGTATCCTGAGTCAGGTCCGGGACAAGTCTTGTATTCTATGAGCACAGGATTTTTCCTCAATCTCCTCAACCCGGGAAATTTCATCGGATGGACAGCAGTATCCACCCAACTCACCCAAGTTGCAGGATATAATATTTACCAAAGCATCATTTTTTATTCCGGTGCTTTGTCAGCTATTTTCATGACCGAAACATTGATTGCCTACGGAGCTACCCAATTGAAACAATTCATCACCGTTAGGCTCTTGCGCAACATCGATATTACGGTAGGTATTTTGTTTCTTTGTTTTGCCGTATTCCTGCTTTGGCCTGTTGTTACAGGGTTTTAGACATCCACTGCGAAAGATTTCCGGGCAATAAAAACTGTTTGGCGAATTGCTCCAATTCCACAAATTCTTTTTCCGAAGCAGCATCTATAAAATTGCGCTGTTGTTGTAAACGTGAGTAGTTGCGGAATTGCAAACGATCTACTTTTCCGGAACGGAAGTTTGCCTCTGCAAAATACACTTGCGGTTCTACTTTACTGATAAATGTTTTCGCATCTTTTTTCGTGATATGAAAACGATAGGTGATGGGAAGATGACACCATTTGAAAATATCGTAAGCCACAAAATCACCCATGGAATACACCACAAGGCTTTGCTTTTCTTCACCGGTAAATGGATCCGGATAACGAAAAATTTCTGTCGGTTGCGGATTATGTGGATGTCCGCCTAAAACAAGATCGATTCCGGTTGCGCGACAAATTTTTTCCATGTTACGCACGGTATGTCCGGAAGGGAAAGGCTGATATGCACAACCCATGTGCAAATGCGCTACAATCAAATCCGCACCTTTTTCTCGTGCACGTTTTGCTTGTTGCACCAATACATCGATATCCGGATTTTCACGGTTTAAGGACAAATGGTTCACCATCCAATTTTTATCCTCCGGCAATTGTTCTGCATTCAATGAAAATGTTGCCGCCAAAAACGCTATGCGAATTCCTTTGCGTTCCAGTATCGGAAAAGCATCACGTAATTCCTGTGATTTGGCCGCACCGCAGTAAGCTATTTTTTTGTTTTCCAAAAATTCCAAGGTGTTGTGTAAACCTTGAATTCCCAGGTCGAGCGAATGGTTGTTGGCCACCGATAATACATCGTACCCTTTGTATTTTCCGTTGCCCGAAAACACCTCAAACATTTCTTCGCTTCCGTTAAAGTACATGTGGTTGAGCATGACTTCAGGAACCACCGACGCCGGCTTTTTCACATCGATGGGCGTTTCCAGATTTGCGGTAACGATATCGGCCTGAAAAAATGCTTCCCCTACTTCATCCCAAAGGTGTTTGCATTGCTTGGCATTGATGCAGGCATAAGGCATCAAATCACCTCCTGCAGAAAGTGTGATGGTCGTTCCATTTTCAGCATGCATAGGCAAACCTAAATCACCATCACCCGAACTCAAACGCTTGGCAATACCCGAATCCGGATCATCTTTGGTAATGGCACGGTAATAATATTTGTGCCCGAAATACACCTGCTCCTTGCGCTTCATGTAAAGCGGATCTTCATGGTGCTCCGGCCATACTGCATCGTAATCGCGACCGCCAAACAGTCGACGCAATCCAAATATCCCGCGCACACAAGCCACTAAAAACTTTCCCTTGGGAGAAAAGGGTCGTGTAGGACGAAATTTACGTCGATTGAGCATGGCCCAAAGATAAGCAATACCCACCGTCCTTAAATAGAATCAATAACAGTGACGTTCAATTTAAACGGCATTCCTCGAAGGCAAAAAAATAAAGCTCCTTTTCAATAATGAAGAGGAGCTTTTTTGTTAGAAAGTGAATGCAAATAAATCCGCAATGGAATTTAGTATGGAGTTTATTTGTACTGGTTCAAACTCATACAATCAAAATATACAGGTGCACCGGCAGGAACCCAATTGGATGGTCCATAACTAGCCCCATCATAGTTTTGATAGATGGATGCATTTTCGAAAGCGCATTGGTCTCCTATTTTTACCACAACTATAATGCGGAGTGACCTTTTGAGAATAGCCCCTGAATTTTTGTCGCGGATAATGTTCCATTCTTTTCCTGCGATATAAGTGTACTGAACGGATTCTTTAGGGTGATTTTTCGCCGCATCTTCTTTTGCAAACGTAAATGACTCTTGTTTGATTTTAGCATCCTTCATCCCTTCGACAGGAAGCGTTTCTTTGGTAGCATAACCTGCACCATCAATTTTTTGATTCAACTCCTTGATTTTGTCCCACGCAACATCGTTCGAGTATTTCTTCACTTGTGCTGCTTTCTCGGCTTTGTAAAGCACCGCAACTACGCCAAATCGTTTGGCATAATTCAGGTCTTTCATAAAGGAGGTGGTGTTTTGCATCTCGCCCACAATAAGCAGAATACCTGGCTCTGCTTCATATACCGTTCCCTCGAAATTCGTTAATCGGTCCGGACCCAAGAGTGAATTTCCTTGCAAATCGAATGTTTCGGTATGCGTGTAAAACTCGTATTTATCATTATCTACATTGTCTGAAGCACTGCTTGCAAACACTCCTTTTTTATCTAAAACGTTTTTCCAATAATCATCAATCCAAAAAATAGCTCGTCTTACAAACTTCGTTCTGTCGCTCGTTTCGTAAGCGTATTGCGAATTGATGGTTAAAGTTGGCTTTGCAGGTTTTTCATCGTAATTGATCAGAAATTTTTTGGCATAAGGTGCCGGCATGTTTTTGTTAGGCAAGTCAAACGTCAGCAAAATAGGTGTTGTGGAATAATAGATACCGCTCATGCCGCGGGAGTCTTTTAAAATTTCCTTATCGTTTAAAAAGGTACTTGTGCTATCAGCCGCAGCCATTAAATTGATCTCTCTCATTTTTTTCCCCTGAATCATTCGGGCAATTACACTTTTAAAATTCGTCAGCTCGTTTTTATAAACGGTGTTTTCATTCGCAACGGTAACCGTTTCGGCTTTTGCTTTATCGCTATGTGCTACGCCAATAATGCCAACAACATCACCTTCTTTGCGTAAAACGATTATTTTTTCATTTTGCTCAGAAATGAATCCCAAGTCCATGTCTCTGTTCATGTATAAAACTCCTCCGGTTGTGGCATTCAACACGCCGTAACTTGAACAGTCTTCGCTAAACTTGCAGTTAACGCTTGAAAAAAACAAATTGGCTTTTTCGGCTTCAAAGGTAATGGTGACCTTCTTGGTAAAATCTGTTAATTTATTTGCACCATAACAACCTGCATTCATTTTTTCATTCAGGGTGTAAACAATTTTCTGAGCAAACACAGGGTTCGCTAGGGCAAAAAAGAGAATAAAACAGGTAATCAATTTCGTTTTCATGTAGCGTTTGTTTTAGAACACTGCAAAGAAAGGACACATGTTCCTCTCCAATAGAAATGGATTTGTAAACAACACACTTGGTTTTGTAAAGGTGTCCTAAACCCAAGAAAACCTAGTTGATGTTAAGCACATGGCCTTTAAAATTCACTTTACTCGACATAAAACAATTTTTCCAAAAATTCGCCCGCTTTTCCGACAGGGTTTGGCAACAAATGCTTAACAATAACTAAATTTGCGCCATGGCCAGTTTTAACGAAACGATCTTGTTCATGATCACCACGCCTCTATTTGTGGTGTGTATTGGGCTGGAAATGATTGTCTCGAATTGGAAAAGCGACCACCGTTACTCGAAACTCGGTTTTGTAGAAAACATGTACCTCATGTTACTGAATACCGGTCTTGATTTAGCAATGCGTTTGGTGGCCATTTATTTTTTCACCGAAATCCTGAGTTATTCTTTCTTCAAAATTGAAACGCCCTGGTTGTATTGGCTTGTTCTGATTGCCTTGGTGGACCTGGCTTTTTGGGTGATTCATTTTATCGACCACTACTGTCGTTTATTTTGGGCTGTGCATGTCACACATCATTCCTCGCAAGAATACAACCTCACCGTTGGCTTGCGTTCATCCTTGTTCGAACCCCTTTACCGCTTCGTTTTTTTCATTCCCGTTGCACTGATGGGTTATGCCATTGAGGACATTTTTCTGGCCTACTCCATCACCCAGTTGTACGGTGTGTTTTTGCATCAGCAATACATCAAAAGTTTTGGTCCGCTCGATTATATTTTGGTCTCCCCTTCCTTGCACAGTGTACATCACGGATCTAACGTGCGTTACCTCGACACCAACATGGGTATGTTTTTCAACTTTTGGGACCGACTATTCGGAACCTACCAAAAAGAAGAAGAACCCGTGGTTTATGGTCTGACTAAAAACGTAAATTCCCACGATCCGAGAACGGTGATTTTCCATGAATTCAAAGCCATCTTTCAGGACGTAAAAAAAGCTCCCGATTTCAAATCCAAATTCATGTATGTGTTTGGTCCTCCGGGATGGAGTCACGATGGTTCCCGCAAAACATCCAAACAATTAAGGGAAGAAATGAAAAAACATTGAACCCCTCGCCTCCACCAGTTTTCCTGCAATACCAAATTAGGTTTTCTAATATGCCAAGATTTGTTTTCGTTTTGTTTTTCCTTTTACCTATGGCCTGTTCAACAAAGGAAAACCATGTAAACTTCTACTACAAATTTCAATACGACCTTCTGCGTGCTTCTTATCAATTGCATGCATCTTATTTGGAAAATATCGCTTTAGGAGATTCCATGCTGACCGCAATGCAAGATGTTGTGGCCATGGAATACCCGGAATTTCTTTCGAAGCACGCTTACTTTCTTTCACGTGAAGAGGAATTGTACCTTTCTCTAAAAGGAACAACAGATTTGTTTGTCATAAAGGATTCCCTGCTGGAAGACATGAACCGTATTATGGAAATCGCAGATGGTGCCGTTCAACATATGGATTCAACGGTTGACCATGCCCATCAAACCTTAGAAGAAATCAAAAAAAGATAAGGGATTTCTTAGCGAATATTGATTTGGAAATGGCTTTAAACCTTTCTACATTTTGAAGGTCTTAAACGCATGAAAAAATTTCTCCTCATCTGCAGTCTGTTTTCCACTTTGCATGCTTCCGGCCAAAATTGCGGAGATGTTCAATCGCTTTCCATTGCACAGGAAAATCAAATCGCTTCTATACTTCCCCTGCTAGACACGGCACTAAAACATGAAGACCTTTTGGCAATCGATACCTTAAGTCTTGATTTGATTGCCGCATTTGGAACCGAAGCAGGACAACCCGACGCAACCGAATTGTATTATGCGCTCAATCCCACCACCAACTGGTTAGACCTCAACAACAGTATTCTGCTTTCGCGTATGCTCATCGCTGCCGACAGTATGGTATATGTTGAATTATGGAAAGCCGCAAAAGGAATGGCACCACCAAGCTATCAGCCACATTCACTTTTTCTGCGCGCATCTGCTGAGATTGCTTCAGGCTTATTAAAAATAGCACACTACGAAACCGACCTCAACCGTAAAACTCAATACACGCTGTGGGCAACAAAAGCCCTTGACTCTTTAGCCAGCATGCAGCTTCCATCAGGTGCATTTCCATTTCCCGATTTACGTGATTATGGCGATCCCACCTTTGGTCCAATCATTCAAAATTTCCTAAACAGCTGTGGTCCGGACTCTGTCAACGTTCTTCAAAACGGATGGATTGTAGATGACAAAAACACCGGAGAATTTAAATTCGATTGCGGTGTCATTGCCAATGCCTATTATGAAGCCTATCTGTATACCGGTAATTCGCAATACAAAAACATTGCAATTGGTATTGCCGATTACATCATGCCGCTGCACTTTAATGTCAATTACAACTACAACACCTTTGCTTCATTGGCATTAACACGTGCTTACGAATTAACGGGCGACCTCAATTACCTTCAACGCGCTATTGCTACTTTGCGCTACAGTCTTGCACCGGGACAATTGCAAAACGGAAGATGGGTAGACGGGCACAATGCCAATTCACGTTACCACAGCATCATTTTGCAAAACATCCAAGCAACGGTAAATGCTTTGCCTGCAACAGATCCGTTTAAACCAAGATTGGATTCCATGACCGTTTCCGCCGTTCGAAACATGAATACATACACCTGGAATTGCGAATCGGCAACAGGATTTCGATGGGCCATGAAAAGCTGGCTTTTGGATAGTGCCGTTCTTCCGGGAACACTGAAAGATTCAGTTGAACAATTGATAGGACGACACATTCACGAAGCCGCAAATTCCGGGAAATATTTGGATGTACCGAACATGGGGGAATATTTAGAACTGCTCGACCAAGCGAATGGGATATTGTTTGATGATACCACCGATGAAGTCCGCTTGGAATTGTTTCCAAATCCTACACAAAACACTTCAACACTTTTGATCCATATAAACCAAATGCAGGATATATTGATGCTCGTAACCGATATCACCGGAAAACAAATCATAGGTAGTTCTTCCAATTCAGTTTTTCCGGGAATACACAGCCTTGAACTTGACCTTTCCAATTTTGCTTCGGGTGTGTATTTGGTTTTCGTAAAAGCAGGAGATGTTGTGCTGCAGAAAAAATTAATTCTGAGCAGAAATTAAAGCTCTTTTATGTTTGTTTTACTTCTTGCAAACAAACCATGTCCTTTTGCCACTAGCTTTCCGCTTTCGTCACGCAGACTTGCACTTCCTTTGTACATGCTGTCCTGCATTTCCAAATATTTTCCTTCTGCAATTAAAAGTCCCGAAGTAACCGGTCGAAAAAACGAAATGTTAAATGAGGCTGTAAGTAAAAAGAAATCTGCATCAATCGAACTGCAAGCGAAATAAGCAGCATCGTCGAGCAATTTAAAATAAACCGATCCGTGCAATGAATTACCACCATGAAAAAAAGCCGGATTTACATCCATTCGAATCGTACAGCGTTCTTGGTCAATTGAAATTTGAGACGGATAATGAACATTAACCGGCGCTTTCAGGTAAAGGGTTTCTAAAAATCGATGATGCAAATTCATGCTTCAATGTAAAAAAAAAGGGAACCTCTTGGCTCCCTTCCTTTATTCAGAAATTTTTATTCGGCACAAATTTTCGACAAGGTGGTCGTGATGACAATCGTTACATCCGGCCAGACTTTCGTTACGCCGTCGGTTCCGGTATGGTTTGCTTTGCAGGCTTTGGTAATGCCATCGATGGCAGCCTGGCCATTCCATTTTTCAAGGTTGATATCGGTCTTCAACGTTACGCGTTCACCATCCCAGGTTGCAGGCGCTTCTACTTCATTTTCGATATCGTTCATCTTGATGAGAAAGGTCACTTTGGTTCCGTCTTCACTCACCGATTTCACTGTCCCGGTAATTTCGTTGGTGTTCACCATTTTTCCGAAAAAGTGTTTTACGATTTTTTCGTTGCGTCCTTTATCGTTGGTCTCCACACTCGACACAAAAACCGTAAACGATGCTCCGTTGATCACCTGATGTGCTGTATCGGAATCGTGCGTTCCGGTTACCACAACAGAATCGAAATACCCATTTACGCCTGCCTTTTCGGTGAATTTATAGGCTGTAAATTTCACGGTGGTTGAATCGTGTACATAGGCATAAGTACACTTTTGTTCTTTCTTTTCTTCAACGGCAACCGTATCGGTTTTTGGTGTTTCTTCTTTTTTCTCACCACCACCGCAAGAAGCGAAAACAGCAGCAAATGCTAAACTTAAAAGGCTCAGTTTTTTCATAATTCAATTATTCGAATGAAATCAATACTTGGTTCTTCTCAACAGCGTTACCCTTTGAAATGTTCACGGATTTAATCACCGCATCAGCAGGAGCTTTCAACACGTTTTCCATTTTCATGGCTTCCAGTACAATCAAAGCTTGATCTTTGGTAATGCTATCACCGGCTTTCACCAAAACATCCAAAACCATTCCGGGCATAGGCGCCTTCATTTCCTTGACCACGCGAGCTCCGACATTCATTCCCAAAGAACTCAACAACTCGTCGTACTTATCGCGCAACTCAAGCGTGTATCGATTGCCATTGACAAGCATCGTAAGGGTTTTGGTGAGTGCATCGTGTTTCAAAACTTCAACACGAAACGATTTTCCGTTACGCATCACATGGAATGAACCTTCCTTGATACGCACCAAATCCAATTCGTAAGGAGCACCATCGATGTCTCCTTTCAAAGCTCCGGAAGATTCAGGATTCACCTGAAATTCCTGTTTACCGTTGACTTTTACTTTTAACATACCGCTAAACTAATAAATATGCCGTATATCCCACGCAACTTGTTAATGCAGGCACTTTTTGGGTATTTTGTAGCATGTCAAAATCCGTAAACACTTTCCGCTACTTAGCCCTGGCTTTGGCCGTTTTCGCAATTTCTTGTAAAACAGGTGCAAAACCCGACAACCAGAGCACATCCGGCAATACCGGTAATCAGACCACCAGCGAAACAAACAGTCCAAAACCAACCAACGAGTACAAACGTCCGAGGTACAACCCTTCCGCCCCGCGTATCAACGATATCCAACACATGCGCCTGGAAGTCTCTTTCGATTTTGCCAAAAAACATCTTAAAGGAAAAGCAACGCTCGACATCAAGCCACATTTTTATCCGGTGAAAGAGTTGGTGCTCGATGCGAAAGGTTTTGAAATCCACAGCATACAATTGGTGACTGCCGGATTAAAAGATCTCAAATACACCTACGACGATAAACAAATTCGTATCACCCTCGACCGTGAATACAAAAACACCGAGACATACAAAGTGCAAATCAACTACACGGCTAAACCCGATGAACTCGCCATGGGTGGAAGCGCTGCGATTGCCGGAGATAAAGGATTGTATTTTATCAATCCGGATGGAAAAGACAGTTTAAAACACGTCGAAATCTGGACACAAGGAGAAACAGAAGCCAACTCTTGCTGGTTCCCAACCAACGACAAACCGAATGAAAAAATCACCCACGAATTGTTGATCACCGTTCCCGATCAATTCGAAACATTGTCGAACGGATTGCTTACTTCCAGCAAAAAAAATTCCGACGGCACACGCACCGATACCTGGAACATGAGCCTTCCACATGCACCTTATCTGGTGATGATGGCCATTGGCGATTATGCCATTGTAAAAGACAGCTGGACCAAAAAGAACGGTCAGAAAATTGAAGTCGCTTATTACGTTGAAAAAGAATACGAGCAATACGCACGCGATATTTTTGGCAAAACACCAAAAATGCTGCAATTCTTTTCAGATCGTTTGGGTGTAGAATATCCATGGGAAAAATACGCACAAGTAGTGGTACGGGATTATGTATCGGGAGCCATGGAAAATACCACCGCCACCATTCACGGGGAATTTCTATACCGCACACGTCGTGAATTGTTGGACGACCATAACGAATCGATTATTGCACACGAATTGTTCCACCACTGGTTTGGAGATTTGGTGACCTGTGAATCTTGGGCAAATCTTCCGCTCAACGAATCTTTTGCCAATTACTCCCAATTCCTTTGGGATGAATTTGAGCACGGAGCAGACGAAGCAGATCACCATGCCTACATGGAAATGTCGGGATACCTTGCCACCACCATGCAATCGGGTTATGTGGACATGGTGCGTTACGACTATCTTGATAAAGAAGAAATGTTCGATGCGCACTCGTACAACAAAGGCGGTCGCATTTTACACATGTTGAGACAGATCGTCGGCGATGATGCCTTTTTTACTTCGATCAAAACTTACCTCAGCGAAAACCAATACCAACCTGCTGAAATGCATCAATTGCGTTTGGCGTTTGAAAAAGTTACCGGACAAGACATGAACTGGTTTTTCAACCAATGGTTTTTTGCGAAAGGACATCCCAACCTCAGTATCCGTCAGGAATTAAAAGAAAGTGAAAAAGAAGTTTGGGTGATTGTGCAACAACGTCAGGACATCAACCAGGTTCCTGTTTACATTCTCCCTTTAAACATCGACGTGTACACTTCTTCCGGAAAAACCACGCATGCGGTTAAAGTAGAAAACATCCTCGACACCTTCCGTTTGAAATACAATGACACGCTTAAGTTGGTGAATTTCGATGCATCAAAAACATTGCTTTGCGAAAAGAACGATTTGAAATCGATTGATCAATTTGTTTACCAATATTACCATGCACCAAAATACCTCGATCGCCGCGAAGCCATCGAAGAGTGTTCGAAGAGCAGTAATCCGAATGCGCAAAAAGTGATTGCAGACGCCATGAATGATGCCTCGCCTTTCTTGCGTGAATTGGCCATGCGCAAATGTGCGAAAGCAATAAAAACGCAAAAAGATTTGATTCGTCAACATCTGGTAAGCGCAGCTAAAAGCGACAAATCCACAAGTGTGCGCAGTGCTGCCATCATGCAATTGGCAAAAAATTTCGCCAATGAACCCGAGCACAACACGATATATGAAGCAGCCGTGAAAGACTCTTCGTATGCCGTAATTGCCGCAGGATTGAACGCATATTCCAAAACCGACAAAACACGTGCGCTTGCACTCGCAGATGAATTCGCGAAAGAAAAAAACATGGAAATCCGTTTTGCAGTCGCCGAAATCTATGCCGAATTCGGAGATGCGTCCAAACACGATTTCTTCACTTCCTCTCTTAAATCCATGGGTGCAGGATCGAAGTACCAATTTGTGATGATCTACAGCAATTACCTCAAACACCAAAGCGATGCTGAAATCGACAAAGGCATGGTAGTGTTTGAAGACATTGCGGCAAACGGAAAACCTTGGTACCTCAAGTTTGCAGGATACCAGGCTTTAAGTTCATTTCAAGGCTTTTATTCCACACGCAGCGAAGAACTCAACATCAAAGCAGAAAGCTTACGTGCCGAAGGAAACAAAGCGGAAGCAGATCGTATGGAAATGGAAGCAAAAAAAGCTGCTGAAAAAAGTGAAATGATTGCCAAACGTATTCGCGAAATCAAAGCCAAAGAAACGGATAAAGAAATTTTGAAGTACGTGAGGTAATCATTCATCAACCATACCCATGCTTTCGCGGCTTTGCTCATAAAACGCATCCACCAGCAAATCCGGAGCATCGGAAGCTGCAACTGCCAGGCGATCGCAACGTTCGTTTTCGGGGTGACCGGCATGACCTTTTATCCAAACGAAATTGACTTTGTGTTTGGGGAGAATACGCAATAGCCTTTGCCATAGATCGGGATTTTTTACTTTCTCAAAACCCTTGCGTTTCCAGTTGTACAACCAACCTTGCTGCACGGCATCCACCACATACTTCGAATCGGAGTATACAGTAACATCCATGCCTTCTTGTTTCAGATTTTCCAAAGCAACAATCACACTTAACAATTCCATGCGGTTGTTGGTCGTCATTCGGTAACCTGCAGAAAATTCTTTTTGGTGACCTTTATCTGAGCGCATAACAATGCCATAGCCTCCTTTACCTGGATTTCCTTTGGCAGAGCCATCTGTAAACACGGTGATCTTCACACCGCGAAATTAAGGAAAATCAGTAACGGTAGGTGGTATTAAAAAACACCGTGTTGTACGAGACAATACGCACCGTATAAACGCCTGCAGTCAGCACCGGAGAAAAAGAAACTTGTTGTTCTCCTTTTTGCAATTGGAGTGTCTGCGTATGTACCAAACGACCTGAAATGTCATACACCATCGCTTGGTGTTGACCGCTTTCTATCGCTTTAATCAACAACGTATTTCCACTCCAAAAAACAGAACCTTGAGCTGTCGACAAATCAGGGACGTCCGAAAAATCGGCATGCAAAATGAATTCTGTTACAACCGGTAAATGGTCAGACATGTTAAACAAGGCATTGGCTACAGCAACCGAAACTGCCGTGTTTGTTGGTGCCTGATTGATGGCCAAATTAAAATGATTGCCATCGTTTCCTAAGGCGTAATATGTGCTCGCATCCACTTTCATGCGTTGCAATCCGGTCATCACATTGTAATTGCAATGAATCAAATCGAAACGGTCGTCCAATCCTCCTGTGCTTCCGCCGCAACAACCGGGCAGGGAACTGGTTCGTGTACTTTGGGTATGAATAGGAATAAAACTGGAGTTGTTGTTCCATACTCCGGGTTGATTGATCGGATCGAAAAATTCATGCGAACAATTGGTGGAAGTAACTTTTTGGTACCATGATTCAGTGGCATAATACACGTTCATGTCGCCTGCAATAATTAAGTTCTCGGTATTGGGAATGGTAGCGATGGAACTGCAGAATTGTGAAATTTCATTAAAGCGATCGGTTTCATCGGAGGCGGTATTTCCCGCTTTAAGGTGCATGGAAAACACCGAAAATTCAACGGTATCTCCCAAGTGAATGGAACGCAAAGTATACCGCGTAATATCACGCAAGGGAGTAGAAATTTGTGCCTGAGAAACCAGCGTAAGTTTGTCCGAACGGTAAAACAACATGTTGTCGGAATCGGGACCGTTCACAAAAGTGGCGCGCGAAAAATTGGTTTGTCCGTTTACATTAAAAGATGAATCGAGCAAAAGTTCGGAACCAACAGCATCGTTGATTTCCTGTACGACCACAAAATCAGGTTGAACTTCATTGACAATAACCCGCAAATTGGTATAGCGTGCGGTATTGGCATCATTACCGTTGTAATTCAAAATATTGTAGGTCATCATGCGCAAGGTAATTTGCGAAGTGGCCGGATACAATATTCCCAGAAAGAAAAGGGCAAGCAGTGTTTTTCTCATAGACCCAAATGTAAGGATAATCCAATTCAGGTTTGAGAAATTGCTTTGTTAAGAATGTGTGAAGAGCTCTTTGATATTGCTGGAAAACAATTTCACCGCAAGAGCCAGGCAAATGATGCCAAAAACTTTCCTCAAGACCATTACACCACCCGGACCAAGCAATCGCTCCAGTGGTCCCATCATTCTGAGCACGATATAAACAAACACGCTGTTCAGCACAATGGCAACGATGATGTTTATTGCTTCAAATTCGGCACGCATGGAAAGAATGGTTGTCATGGTTCCCGCACCTGCAATGAGCGGAAAGGCAATGGGCACAATGGCTGCAACTTTTGGTGAGTGCTCTTCTTCGCGAAAAATTTTCACGCCAAGAATCATTTCCAAAGCCATAAAAAAGAGAATGAGCGAACCCGCAACAGCAAAGGAATTGACATTGATTCCGATGACTTTCAAAATGGATTCACCCAAAAACAAAAACAAAATCATGAGCAACATCGAAACAGAAGCCGCGCGTAATTCATGAATATCGCCTGCTTTGCGTTTGATCTCCAAAATGATTGGCAAAGAACCAACCACATCAATAACCGCGAACAAAATCATGCTGGCTGTCATGATTTGGGTCATGTCAAAATTAAAATTCAGCATTGTTCTAAAATTTGTTCAACAACTAAAGGATAATGTTTGTGTTCCAATTGATGGATGCGTTTTTCGATATCGCTCAATACAAATCCGGACTCGATGGGAAAGGAGGTCTGAAAAACAATACCGCCTTCGTCATAATGCTCGGTTACATAATGAACAGATATTCCCGTTTCTTTTTCACCTGCTTCCAAAACAGCTTTGTGCACATGCGATCCAAACATTCCTTTTCCGCCAAACTTCGGGAGCAATGCAGGATGAATATTGATGATGCGCTGCGGAAATGCCTGTATTAAGGATATTGGAATTTTTCGCAGAAAACCAGCCAAAACGATAAGATCGATTTCGCGCGACTGTAGTTCTTTCACCAAATCTTTTCCGCGTTCGGCAAACCATTCGTTTGAACCAAGCAAAACCTCAACACCATAATTTTCTGCAATGCGTAAAACTCCGGCATTGGCATTGTTGCAAACAACCACACGAACCTTGGCTTTGGGATGGTTAAGAAAGTGACGGATCAGCACCTCAGCATTAGAACCTGCACCTGAGGCAAAGACCGCTATGTTTTTGATTTTCATACCTGCGGCAAAATTAGTAAATCGAAGTTCAATCGCCTATTTCTTATGGATTATCCTTTTGTACCCTTTTCTCGTCCCATTTTATCCGAAAGTGAATTGATATATCGCTCCGAAAAAGTGTATCAAGAAATAGATCAACGCCGCAGTGTGCGTCACTTTTCCGACCGCGATATTCCAACGGAAGTTATTCAAAACCTCATCAAAACCGCAGGCACCGCGCCTTCCGGAGCACATAAACAACCATGGCATTTTGTTGCAATTCGCAGCGCTGAACTAAAACAACGCATCCGCGAACTTGCCGAAAAAGAAGAAAAAGAAAGCTACAATGGAAGAATGACCGAAGAATGGCTTAAAGATCTTGCTCCTCTGGGAACCGATTGGGAAAAGCCATTTCTCACCATTGCACCGTGGATCATTGTAGCCTTTCGCAAACCATACGATCTGGTGGACGGACAGAAAAAAAACAATTATTACGTGAATGAGTCGGTTGGATTAGCATGTGGAATGCTCATTGCGGCAGTACATCAATGCGGACTGGCAACGCTTACACATACACCTTCACCCATGAATTTTTTAGCAGAAGCCTTAGGTCGACCCGAAAACGAAAAACCGTTTTTACTACTCCCCATCGGCTTTCCTGCCGAAGATGCAAAAGTGCCTGACCTCAAACGAAAAAGCCTCGACGAAATCGCAACGTTTGTGCTGTGAACCAAAGAAAATTTTTTCAAGCCCCTAGACGCAGCGCCGGAAAAGGGTTGCCTTAATGCCGCCAGAAAATGAACAAGGATTGGCATTCCGGAAAAAACAAAAATTACCCGCATTGAAAACATGCAACAAAAAGGTATGCGTGTCATCATATTTTTCTTTGTCGAAATGGTAGGCGCGCAGAATGATATTTGGCGGTTACATTTTTTATCCAAATAAGTGCGCAGTTCATTGCAATTTATGCAACGGCAGTAAAACCGTGGTGTGCGGATTACGTTAAACCATACTGAACAGGGCCGGAAAAGAAAACCCCAACAACATTCCAACTGTTTACGCACACGACTACACTTTGTGACCTCTCCATTTATCTACATCCATTTTCAGTACAACGCTTTAGGCCATTGCCTGAAGTAAACGCTTATTGATCTGACCAATGAAACAAAATTTCACTTGACAGAACAGGAATGTTCTGTCGCAACACAAACGCGTATGAGAACATTTTACTCTTCTATTATTGTCGCCACGTTGATGCTGACAATGATGCTGACCACAAGAGAAGCCCTCGCCTCTCACGCCCAAAGCGCCGATATTACCTACACCTGTGTAGGAGGAAACACCTTCAAATTCCGTTTGGCATTTTACCGCGATTGCGCAGGTGTAGCAGCACCAAATTCTGTTTCGCTCAATTTCTCTTCATTCAATTGCAACCAAAATTTCAGTGCCGTATTGCAACGCATTCCAAACACCGGAAATGATATTACACCGATTTGTCCGACCATGACCACCCAATGCAACGGCGGTACTTATCCCGGTGTACAAGAATGGGTGTACGAAGGAAATGTAACCATGCCGGCACAATGCAGCGATTGGATTATCTCTTTTACACTTTGTTGCAGAAACAACGCCATCTCTACGATCAACAATCCCGGTGGAGAAAACATTTACGTGGAAGCACGATTGGATAACTTGAATTTTGTTTGCAATTCATCACCGCAATTCTCCAACAAACCAGTGCCTTTTATTTGTGTCGGACAAAACTATTGCTTCAATCACGGAGCAGTTGACCCCGATGGAGATTCTTTGGTGTATGCCTTAATTCCTCCTGCAACATCTGCAACAACCAACGTAAGTTATTTACCCGGATACAGTTCTACTCAACCCTTATTGAGCAATCCCGCTACAACCATCGATACCGAAACCGGCGACATTTGTATGTTTCCGCAACAACTCGAAGTAACCGTAATGGCCGTACGCGTGCGCGAATACCGCGGTGGTGAAATGGTTGGAAGCGTGGTGCGCGATATTCAGGTCCGCGTAATTCCTTGCGTAAACACCAATCCGTATATCAGCGGAATCAATGGAACAAATTCTTTTTCCGCATCTGCTTGTGCAGGATCGAACTTGAGTTTTCAAATTTTTTCCTACGATAACGATCCCGGACAAAACCTCAGTTTAACCTGGAACAACGCCATCTCCGGAGCAAGTTTTACCACAACAAACGCACAACATCCGACAGGTACATTTAGCTGGACTCCCACTGCAGCAGATGTGAGTACACTTCCCTATTGTTTCACCGTCACCGTCACCGACGATAATTGTCCACTTAACGGAACACAAACCTATTCCTTCTGTATCACGGTTACCGGATTTA
>JBIKKU010000208.1:0-5940 GCA_044360245.1 Flavobacteriales bacterium
TGCAGCGCCTTGTCCGTTTTTGGATACCGACAATTATTGCAAAGTGTATGAAGCTCGTCCTGCAGCATGCCGCGAATATCCGCATACCGACCGACGTAAAATGCATCAATTGCTCAACCTCACAGCGACGAATACCTTAGTATGTCCCGCTGTTTTGGAAATCGTGGAGCGCATGAAAAAACGCTGAATACAATCTGAAAATTTATTTTACCAGCGACACTTTTTTCTGCCAGGAATGAGTTCCGTTTTGTACGCGCACAAAATAAATGCCCGGCGCATGCTCACTTAAATCTACCTGAACACGTGCTTCCGTATTGTTTCCGAAACTTTCGGTGTGAATCACTTTCCCTGTAATGTCAATGATTTCGATCGTGGTGGTTTTATAGTCCAGGCCGGTAAGATCAATGGTAACTTGACCATTCGTTGGATTGGGAAATACCAGAACTTCTGCATCACTTACAGTTTCTTGTACACCGGTATACACATTGCCAATGGTAAAATTCCATTCGATCAGCGATCCGAAATCGGCAGAGAAACTTCTTAGAATGGAATTGCTCTGGTTGCGCAATCGTGCATATCCGCTACCATCATTGCTGTTGGCCCAGAATGCAAGACCATCTCCACCACCTTCATCCATATCGTCTACCACAAAGGTGTAACAACCCGAATTCACCGGAATGGTATCGCGGTACAAGGTGTTGGCACTTAAAGTTCCCATGCTGCGTTCAAACAAAATAGTTCCGTTGGCATCAACCAATCGATAGCCATTGTCTTGAGGTTCGTTGTTGCTTTGAAACTCAATGATAACAGATGTGGCGGTATATACCGGTGTAATGGCGGCGTTGGCTTTGTTGGTATTGTCGAGTGGGTATTCGTCGCTTGTACCGTTGGGTGAAGCAAGCGTTACACTGAAAGTTGTTTGTCCACTTTGCGGCACAAGGGTTCCTGGCAAAACAATGGTGTCGGAAGCTCCGTAAGGGAGGGAGCCTGACCACGAGTATTGCAGTTGCGGCTGACCATTAAAACCGTAATTGAATTGAGCGGAGGTCAAAGTTGCACTTCCGTTATTGCGAATGATGATACGTGGATTCGCACATACCGGATTGTGTCTTGAAAACTCTTTGAAATCGTTGGGTTCAAGAATGTCTTCAATGCTCGCATCTGCCGTTGCATTAGGTGCAGCGTATTGAAACAAATACGCAACAACATATTCGTTTCCTGAGGGACTTGCTACGGTATAGGGCTGCATGTTCAAATCAAAACTGTGCGAAGATCCCGGGCTCACCGAAAAATCGCGCAGGTAAGGATAAACTACAGCACCCGGACACCAATTTCCACGGTCGTACACCCATGTTCCTGCTTGAGGATACAATGCATTATCTCCACATTTTCTCCAGCGTTGGATGCGTTCTACAAAAGTGCCATCCATATATAAATCGCGGTACTTATCGCAAAACTCCGAACATCCATTTGCATCAGCACCATGTCCGGTGTGGTTTGCACGTATACGCACCATGCTTGTGGCACTGCTCATGGTAGCATTAACCGACCCAAGATGATTTTCTATATCATCTGCAGCATTTCCGTAGGTCCAGTTGCCATTGTAAAAAGGATTCATTTCTTGGAAATCAGCAACAGGAGTTCCTTCTACCACCACAAAATCGAGTGTTACCAGCCAGCCGCGACCAACATTGGTTTCGTAACCGGTATGCACATAGCCAATTTCTACCGAATCATGAAGGAAAGCAGCAAAATCGGTAATGTCCATTTTCCATTGAAAATTCCAGCTTTGCGAAAAGGAATTTCCATACGGCGTAATAAAACGCACCATTTCCAAATCCATAGAAGTGCTGTCGACACTGCCTTGTCGGCGCAACCAAACCTGATCGATGTAATCCCATTCGCCACAGTTTTGTCCGCTCGGACATTTATAACTCATCACCACATACACCTTGCGGTATTCCACCGAAGCATCGGGAAACACGCCCCAGTTGCGGTATTCATTCCATCCCGCACCGGGATTGGTAACAACCAATTCTTCATTGTGTGTAATAACATGAGTGGTATCGCCATTGGTGGCAAATCCCATTTTTCCTGCGCTGAATAAGGCAAGAATCAAAATCCATTTGAACATACGGCAAGTGTTTGGATAAAAATAGAACATCACCAAACGATATTCCGAGCACAATAATACTCTTTCTTGAACTCTTATCTAAATCCATTTAGGCAAAGGTTGCAGGGAAATGTTTTTGGGTTTGGAGATGTATAATTTACCCAAATTGTGTGCGAACAATTTTTTTTTCAAAGCGTTCACTTATCAAACGCACTCTTGTTTCCTTCATATATAGAAAAGAGCAATTCAATTTGGGTTGCTCTTTTTCATTCTAGTTTTTCACAACGCAGATATGCTGCGTTCTTTTGACCTATTTTCGTTCCATGGCAAAAGTTAAAACAGCATATTTCTGTCAGAGTTGCGGCTTTGAATCGGTGAAATGGTTGGGAAAATGTCCCTCCTGCGGATCCTGGAATTCCTTTGTGGAAGAGGTTTTGGAGAAAGAAGAAAAGGGAACCTTTCGCACTTCTTCTTCCGGCTCCAAGCGTGTAGCAAAACCGCAACTCATCAATACCATCGAACTTGCAGAAGAAAGCCGAATCATACTCACCGACCGCGAATTGAATCGTGTGTTGGGTGGGGGATTGGTCCCCGGTTCGCTGACTTTAATCGGTGGTGAACCCGGTATAGGAAAATCGACTTTGATGCTGCAAATCGCTGTGCGTAATCAGGGATTAAAAGTCATGTATGTTTCAGGTGAAGAAAGCGAAAAACAAATTCGTATGCGCGGCGAACGCATTGGTTTTGCCAATCCCGAATGTTTCATTCTCACCGAAACGAATACACAAAATATTTTTCGTCAGATAGAAGAAGTTGAACCCGGTTTGCTCATCATCGATTCCATTCAAACTTTGCATACTTCTTTCATTGAATCATCGCCAGGTAGTATTTCGCAAATCCGTGAATGTACTGCTGAGTTGATGCGTTTTGCTAAAGAAACCAATACGCCCGTTTTTCTTATCGGACACATCACCAAAGACGGAAGCATTGCGGGTCCGAAAGTATTGGAGCACATGGTGGACACGGTATTGCAGTTTGAAGGCGACCGCAACCATGTGTACCGATTATTGCGCAGCGTGAAAAATCGTTTTGGTTCTACCAACGAATTGGGAATTTATGAAATGCAAGGTGCAGGTTTACGCGAAGTTGAAAACCCGTCTGAAATTTTAGTCAGTGGCAACGAAGACGGATTAAGCGGAATAGCCATTGCGGCTACATTAGAAGGCATGCGTCCCTTGCTGGTTGAAGTGCAAGCTTTGGTAAGCACCGCTGCTTATGGTGTTCCACAACGTTCTGCAACAGGCTTCGATCAGAAACGATTGAACATGCTTTTGGCTGTGCTTGAAAAAAGATGCGGATTCAAACTTGGTGCTAAAGATGTTTTCCTCAATATCGCCGGCGGATTACGTGTGGATGATCCGGCAATTGATTTGGCAGTGGTGTGTGCAGTGCTTTCTTCCAATGTCGATATGCCTGTAAATCCCAAAATTTGTTTGTCGGCCGAGGTTGGATTAAGCGGAGAAATTCGTCCCGTAAACCGCGCTGAACAACGCATATCCGAAGCAGAAAAATTAGGCTACGAGAAAATCATCATCTCCAAATACAACAAAGGCATCGAGCAAAAAAACTACAACATCGAAGTGTTGCAGGTAAGCAAAATTGAGGAGGTATTTAAAGCTTTATTCGCGGGTGGCTGATGGGTATTTGCCCATGAGTTTCAGGATACCCAAACGAATCAAAAGGAACCATGGTGCGCCATGAAAGAAAAAGTCGAACCAATCCATGCCTCCCATTCCTTTTGCTCCGCCGGCAATCCACAATACTTTTCCCCAAATGTGTGGTTCCGGAAAAAAGGGAGCAAGACCAAGACTTAAAGTCATGATCAATACAATGCGAAAATCATTGATGACATTCATGATATCGGTGGCTATGGATTTCATTTTAAAATATATAATCTTAAAAAGCGCTTCTTAAAGATGTTCTTTGATGAGTTTCACCAATTGGTGCGCAGGAACAACACCGGCTTGTTTCCAAACGATTTTTCCTTTTTTAAAAAGGATCAATGTCGGAACGCCTTGAACGCCATAATGACCGGCAGCTGCGGGATTGCGGTCTACGTCTACTTTTAATACACTGGCAGAATCGCCTACTTGTTTGGAAACATCTTCCAAAATGGGAGCCATCATTTTGCAAGGCTGACACCATGTTGCGAAGAAATCAACCAGAACGGGTTTGTCCTGGTTGATCAATTCTTGAAAACTAGCCATATCTTCTAACTAAGACTTTAGTTGATAAAATGAAAACTGCGCAAAAATTATTTCACGATTTCAAGTCCGCTACCTTCCCAGGAAGTAATTCCGCCGTCGAGGTTAACGACCTTCGTAAAACCATTGGCTTTGAGTTCCTCGGCTGCACCGGCTGAACGTCCACCGGATTTGCAATACACATAAACCGTTTTGCTTTTGTCGAGCTCATTGATTTTTGCATTGAAATCGGCAGCGTTGAAATCGATGTTTACCATTCCTGCAAGGTGACCGGCAGCAACTTCACCGGGAGTGCGCACGTCGAGCAATATTCCGGGTTCAGTTTCCATTTGCGTTTTAAAGGTGTTCGCATCTACAGTGCTAAGGCTCGAAGAAACGGTTTCGGTTGTTCCGTCGGATTTGGTCACTGTAGTTGTGGATGTGCTGGTTGAGCTGTGTGTTTCGGATTTAGCAGTGCAGGAAGCAAGTAAAACAACTGCAGTGCCGAAAAGGATAAACTGTTTCATGGATTTTTGGTTTCCACAAAGATAAGGGAAGCCACACAAACAATTCTGTGATGAATGTCACCAGAGTTTAAACCATGCTTCAACTTGATGCTGAATGGTAGATTGTTCCGAATGATGACTGAATTCATTGCTGTGGCTTGAATACACATAATCTTTGGCCCAATCGTGGTGGTGAAGTGCAAGCTCACGAATCGCGTTAACCAAACGAATGGCTTCTACATCGGTCATGGTTGGGTGTATCGACATGCGGATCCAGCCGGGTTTATCTGTGAGAATACCTTTGCTGATCTTGTCTGTAATCGATCTCGATTTTTCGTGCGACACTTCGAGCAGGTAATGTCCGTAGGTTCCTGCGCAAGAACATCCACCACGCACTTGAATGCCGAATTTATCATTTAGCAAACGGACGGCAAGGTTGTAATGCAATCCTTCAATGTAAAAGGAGATCACGCCAAGACGATGTTTGTGGTTGTCGGCGAGAATGTGCAATCCTTCGATGCTTTTCAAATCGTCCCATATCAAATCAATCAATTCTTCTTCGCGTTCAAGGATGTTTTTCACACCCATTTTTTCTTTGAGTGAAATGGCAAGTGCAGTTCGAATGGCCTGCAAAAACCCTGGAGTTCCACCATCTTCGCGGGCTTCAATATCGTCAACATATTTGTGTTCACCCCATGGATTGGTCCAGTCTACGGTACCACCTCCGGGATTATCGGGAATGCGATTGGTGTAAAGTTTTTTGTTGAAGACCAATACACCGCTGGATCCCGGTCCGCCTAAAAATTTATGTGGAGAAAAATATATTGCATCCAAATCGCCATTTGAAACATTTTCCGGATGCATATTAATGTCGATGTAAGGAGCACTGCATGCAAAATCCACGAAACATAATCCTCCGTGTTCGTGCATGATGGCTGCAATTTCATGGTACGGAGTGAAAATTCCGGTGACATTGCTGCATGAGGTAACCGCAGCGATTTTGGTTTTTCGCGATGCAAATTCTTTTAATAATTCGCGCAAAGCTTGTAAATCCGGTAGGCCTTCATGATTAGCCGAA
>JBIKKU010000209.1:0-5928 GCA_044360245.1 Flavobacteriales bacterium
ACCAATATGTATTCGGTGAATTTGTTTGCAGAACATTTGATGAATCAGATTGGCTTATTGAAATACGGAAATGCCACAGTGGGGTCAGGAACCGCAGCAACCGTGGAATTCTGGGGGAAACGAATTGATGCCAAAGGAATGTACGTTACAGATGGCAGCGGACTTTCCCGTTTCGATGCGGTATCGGCCAAACATTTGGCAGATATCGTTACCTATATGAGCAAAAGCAAAAACGCATCTGTTTTTGAAAAATCCTTGCCTGTTGCTGCAAAATCGGGAACACTCTCCAACTTCTGCAAAGGCACGCGAGCCGCAGGAAATGTCTGGGCCAAAAGCGGAACAATGACAAGGGTAAAGGCTTATTCGGGTTTTGCCAAAGCCAAAAACGGAAACAAATTGGCATTTGGTGTTATCATCAACAATTTCAACTGTAGCACCAAAAGTGTGGAGAAGAAATTAGAAAAGCTCATGGTGGCATTGGTGGATTACCTATAGAAACATGATTTTCAAAGTGCTTTTTCGTTTTTACATTTTTCCTCTAAGTGTTTGGTTTATATAGGTTTTGTTCTATATTTAAAGAAACTAAACCAAAACCAAAAGCTATGAAGTTTTCTATTATGCACCAGGAGTCCTACTCCAGAGGTGAGTTATTGTTGCGCGCCTTTTTTGGCATCCTTTACATCGGTATTCCTCATGGATTGATTTTATTCTTTCTTGCCATCGCCGATGCTTTTGTGGGTTTTTTTGCTTTTTGGGCGATTTTATTTACAGGGAAATACCCAAGAGGAATGTTCGATTTTCATGTCAAGCATCTTAAGTGGAATTTTAGGGTAAGCGCACGAATGTCCAATCTTGTGGATGGTTATCCTGCTTTTGGAATGGATGCTATTGACCCTAAAATTGTATTGGAAATTCCATATCCGGAAAGCGTAAACAGAGGGACTGTTTTGCTCCGCATGTTTTTCGGAATCTTTTACGTGTTGATTCCACACATGATTCCTTTAATGTTTTTGGCAATTGGAACCTTATTTGCACAGATGATTTCATTTTTTGCAATCCTTTTTACCGGAAAATTCCCTGCCGGTATGCATAAATTTATTGTTGGGGTAAGCCGATGGGGGCTGCGTGTTGGATTATATATGTCCTTCCTTACTGATACCTATCCCCCATTTTCAACAGAAGAAACGGATCCTGTGAATTGGGATGAAAATAAAATTGAAGACCATTTGGTTGGTTAATCCAACTCACTTCTTAAATAAGTTTTCCGACTAAGAATTTTGGGTATTTGGCCAAGATTTTTAGTCGGGATTTTTCTTTTCACATAGATTGATAAAAAAAAAACTATGAGAAAAGCAGCATTAGTCGGACTGAGCGCCGCAGCATTAATGATCATTGCAACCTTTTTAGGGTATGCAGAAATTATGGGCACTAAATTGTCCTTTTGGAATCTTCCGCTGATTGGAAAAGGAAGAGCGATTATCGTAATCGTATTTGGATTATTGACAGCCTTGTTTGCCTTTTTATCCAACACCAAACACCTTAATGGAATTGGTTCCCTAATTTTTGGAATATTGGGGTTGATGATTGCTTTGATGTGGATGGCAGATATTGGAAAGGCCGGAGAAGCCGGAAAAGTTGGAATTGGAGTGTACGCTTTCCTACTTGGTGCAATTTTGGCACTCGTATCAGGAGTGCTTGCATTCATGAAGAAATAACATGATTACCAAAATAAAAAAGCCCGCTCCTTTTGGAGTGGGCTTTTTTTATTTGAAAAATGTCGATTAAAGGTGAATCACTTCGCCATAGGCAGCGGCGGCAGCTTCCATCACTGCTTCGCTCATGGTTGGGTGTGGATGCACGGTTTTGATGATATCGTGTCCGGTGGTTTCGAGTTTGCGCAGTGCAACAATTTCTGCAATCATTTCGGTAACGTTTGCACCAATCATGTGACCGCCCAAAAGTTCACCATATTTCGCATCGAAAATCAATTTGATGAATCCGTCTTTAGCTCCGGCAGCAGATGCTTTACCTGATGCAGAGAAAGGGAATTTCCCGACTTTAATTTCGATACCCGCTTCTTTAGCTTGTTTTTCGGTCATTCCAACCGAAGCCACTTCAGGATTGCAATAGGTACAACCCGGAATGTTTTTGTAGTCGAGTGGTTCAGGGTGGTGACCGGCAATCTTCTCTACACAAATAATTCCTTCGGCAGATGACACGTGAGCAAGCGCCTGTCCCGGCACAACATCACCAATGGCGAAATATCCCGGAATGTTGGTTTGGTAATATTCGTTCACCAGAATTTTTCCTTTGTCGGTAACAATACCAACTTCTTCCAGTCCGATATTTTCAATGTTTGCCTGAATTCCAACAGCAGAAAGCACAACATCACATTCGATGATTTCTTCGCCTTTTTTGGTTTTCACTTTTACTTTGCAACCTGTCCCTTTGGTATCTACGCTTTCAACCGAAGCTTCGGTCATGATATCGATACCTTGCTTTTTAAAGCTGCGTTCGAGTTGTTTTGAAACTTCTTCATCTTCAACAGGAACAACATTGGGCATAAATTCTACGATGGTTACTTTCGTTCCCATGGCATTGTAGAAGTAGGCAAACTCAACACCAATTGCTCCGGAACCCACAACCACCATCGATTTTGGGGCAGAAGGAAGAACGAGCGCATCGCGGTATCCAATGATTTTTTTGCCGTCTTGTGGAAGGTTAGGCAACTGACGTGAACGAGCACCTGTAGCAATGATGATGTTTTTTGCTTCAAGCACAGTTACTTTTCCGTCGGTGCCGGTGACTTCAAGTTTTTTACCGGGTTTTACTTTTCCGGTGCCCATGATGACGTCGATTTTATTCTTTTTCATCAGGAACTGAATTCCATTACTCATTCCATTGGCAACATCGCGGCTGCGTTTTACAATGCCACCAAAATCGGCATCGGCAGAAGCCACTTTAATTCCGTAGTCGGAAGCATGTTTGATGTATTCAAAAACATTGGCGCTTTTGAGTAATGCTTTTGTTGGAATACAACCCCAGTTGAGGCAGATTCCGCCAAGGCTTTCGCGCTCAACGATTGCAGTTTTTAATCCGAGTTGTGAAGCACGAATCGCAGCAACATATCCGCCGGGTCCGCTTCCCAATACAATAACATCGTAATTCATGATGATTCGTTTTTGATTTCGAGTGGCACGAAAGTAGCAAAATGAGCCTACAAAGCAAAAAGGCAGGCCGAATCGACCCACCCTTTCACGTGATAAACAAGCTTATTTTGCGCTTTCGGACTAAGTAATTAAGGTACAGGGGCTTTTCCGACCCGCTTTTAGGTATGTTCGACAAGGAATTCTAACCCATCAGTTTGGATGATTTTCTGTTGAAGTCCTACCATAAATCAAGAACCATTGAAAATAATCCTGAATGGGGCAGCCCTTAATCAATGTTCAATTTAAACCTTGTTTCGAATTAAGGTAAAACCGTCAGAATCCCATGAAAGTGTAATCGGTGGTTTTGATGGAAGTGGTTTGCTTGAGGTTGATTTCAAGCACACGGAATGTCGTTTTTTCACCGTTCTTTTCGTAGTTGGTCATTTCCAACATCGCTCCTTGGGGATAAGTTCCCGAAGGTGCGCTTTTGCCCATTTGTCCGGCAAAGGTTTGTTGTGCACCCGAAATATCCACAGTCAGTTTTGGAGCAACCCATACTTCTGTTTTGTTGCCTTTTTCATCTGTGGAAATCCACTCTTCGCAGGTGTATCCGAGAATGACTTTCGTGCGACCGGTTTTTACGAATTTCGGAGCAGTTGCAGTGTCTTTTGCGTTTTTTTCTTCCCATTTGGATGGGTCGTATTTCATGACCATTCCTGTTTTCTGACCATCGTCTTCGGTGAGCATGATCATTTGTTTTTTCTCCACATCCACAATCGATTTGGTGGTAGAAGTTTCTTTTGTTTTTTTATCCACTACGGTAGTTTCCATGCCTAGTGTTTTTCCTGAGCTAAACATGTAACGCACTTGCACGGGATCACCATCCACTTTTCCGTCTTTTTTGTAATTGGTGATTTCCACTTTCATGTTGTCGGTAAATACGTATTCCGCCTTTACATCTTTTGCGCTACCGCCCGAAAAGCCAAACATTCCGCCCTGAGGCGCAGTTGACGAATTGTTGCTTGTGGTGGTACTCGATTGTTTTGCTGTGGTATCGTTTGCAGTTCCGAATGGATTTCCGGAGCTTGTTGAATTGGTTGTAGTAGTTGTGGTAGTTGTAGTCGTGGTGGTGTCGCTCTTGGCGGCTTTGGTTTTAATGGCCTGAGCAGTTTTTTGTTTTACAATGTTGGGGATTTGCGCTGAAGCGGCGAGGCTTCCCAATCCAATGGCAAGGAGTAAAAGTGTGCGTTTCATGGTGATTTCTTGTTTATCGAAACAAAATTGCAGTAAATCAGGCAAATGAACAAAGTGAAATTCTGATATTGTGATGAATTTAATTGTAAAATAATGTTTGAACTTACTGATAAAGAGCAATTAGCGTTTTCTGTTGTGATAAAAAAATTGAAAAGAGAAACACTTATCAGGTTATGGAAATGGTCAACACATGCTTCTTCGGTCAACAAAGAATTCCTTTTTCGTCAGGTTTTCAAAAGTGAATACAGTCCGGAAAAGGACATGCTCTTGCGCAATGAATGGCGATTGTTGCGTAATGCCTACCGCGATTTTTTAGCTGCGCGTGCATTGGAACGCAGCGATGAAGAGGCAGAACATTTCAGAGATTATCTTTTGTTGAAAGAGTTGTTCAGAAGGGAAGATTATACGGCCTTTTCACGCGAATTGAGACGAGTTAAGTCATTGTTGGATAAACGCGACGATCGTGAAATTTTGGCCTTGGTGATGGAACTCGAATTAAAATACCTGATTGGTCAGGGAAAACTCAGTCCGGAAGTGTTGCAAGAAATTGAAACGGTAAATGCCGAAATGAAACAGCTTCAACAAAAGATCGGTATGCAGAAACAACTTTATGCTCAAAGTGTTGAAGCCTGGGCGGTGCGTATGCGGCAAATTATGCAACCCTCGGGCAATTACACTTATGATTTTGAAGGATTACCTCCTGCACTAGAACAAGATCCCGAAGCGTGTTTTTATGCCTTAAAAATTCGAAGTCTTTATGCTGCCTCATCCGAACGCCGCGAAATTCTTAATCAGATGATTAGCACTTTGCATGATATTCGACGACGTGGATTTCAAAAGGAAAGAGAGCTTGCGGTCATCCATTCGAACTTGGGAGTAGAGTACAGTTTCGTGCCCGATTTGGATTCGGCCATTGAACAGTTCGAACAATCCATGCTTTATTTAAAGGCACTTCCTGCCTTAAATGTGCATCAAATTGTGTTTAACTACATTTCAGTTTTACTTAAAGCCGGAAATACGAATAAGGCGAAAGCATTGATTCAACGTTACGGTCCGGCGCTTGAAAAAGATGTCATGTTAACAGCCCGTTTCCGAACGATTCATATCATGACTCACCTCATGTTGGGAGATCCGCAGCAAGCAAAAAGTTTATTTCCGGAAAATACCAAGGAAGGAAATTTTGAAAACCATGTGTATTACCGTGTAATGGAAGCCATCTTGTTTTACCAGCGCAAAAAATGGGATTTGGCCGAACGGGAAATTCAAAACCTAAAGGCTGCCATTCGGGGCAAAGATGGAGTAGAACACCATCGAGTATTTCTTTACCATTTTCAAGCCTTCATGAAGCTCTTGCAGGAGAAAAAAATGAAAAGCATGGACCGTCTTTATACTGCAATCGATATTCATCCTTATTTGCAACAAAATATTCTGCCCTTGGTTTGGTTGAAGAAAGAAATTGCACGAATTAAGGGCGACGAAAGGAGTTGACAAAAATGACCACTGCCGAACACAAAACATAGCCGAG
>JBIKKU010000210.1:0-5914 GCA_044360245.1 Flavobacteriales bacterium
GGCTCCGAGCATGGTATTGACTTCATCTACACTTTTCTTGAGTGAGCGAACTGTAGAAGGTAAATCCACTTTGGCTAAACTGTCTGAAATGCTGGCAATGTTGTCGATGGTTTTATCGATGCTGGCATTGTTCTTTTGGATGTTTCCGGTGATGGATTCCACTTTGGCCAAAATGCTGGAAATTTTTCCGCTTTCCGAATCCATCAAAACATTGACCTTATCGGAAAACTGTTTGAGGTTGCGCAATGAAACTTCGAGGTTGATGATGGATTGTGCCAAGGCATCTTGATTGGTTCCAAGCACTTTGGAAACGCCTGAAATCATGGTATCTAAAGAGCCGAGCAGACCTTCCACTTTTGCTTTCAACGGCGCCACCTCAGCATCAATGCGTTCCGTGAGGGTTTGTTGCGCATCCGAAAAAATGGTGTCGCCTTCTACGGCAAATTTCTTTCCGTTTCCGGGTACAATTTCAATTCCTTTTGTTCCAAAAACATCCATGGAAACCATCATGGCTTTTGAATCGGTGGGGAATTCCAATGCATCGTTGGTGATGGCAAAAGTAACGAGATTGAAGTATTTTCCGTTGGAGCCTTGCAGTTCGGCGGAAATAACCTGACCAACCTTCATGCCTTTGAAAACAACAGGACTGGCAGAAGTGAGACCACTTACATTGTCGTAGGTGGTGTAAAATTTTCTGCCTGTTTTAAAGAGGTCAATCCCTTTGAGGTAATTGACTCCATAGATGAGGAATCCGACAGCTGCGACAACTACGAGTCCTACTTTAACTTCTTTTTTGATTTTCAAAACGAGGTCTATTTATTGGCCATTTGTTTGGCTGTCTGGATATCGATCCTTTCCCCCTTGAGAAATGCGATTACAAAAGCTTCTTTGAATCCTTTCTCCCGGGCTTCGGTCTCCCATTTTTTAGCCTCCTCAAAATTATTACTTTTTCCGTAAGTAAACTTATAAACTCCGTTAGATACATAGTATTCTACACCCGAAAGCCCTTTGAAATTTGCGGGGGTACATTCCATTTTTTTGGTTGAAGTCTGAATCTGCACCTTGAAAATCACCTTTTCCTCGGCAAAAGGGTACTGTGAACTTGGTCCTTTGTAGGTGTTCTGTGCATTCGGATTGGTCTGATTTCCACCGTTTTTGTCGTTGGTTTTATCTACCACAGGGTCTTTTACCACTTTGGTTGTATCGACTTTTACTTCTTTTATTTCGGTTTTTCTTCCGGCCAAAACATCCTCCGGATTGCCGCGGTCCTTGTCTTTTACCCCATTCTTGGTATCGACCATTTTTTTATAATCCACAAAGCCCATAAAAATAGCCTTGGCAATGTTGTATTGATCGGTTTCGGAGTTCAGCACCTTCTCTTCCTCGGCATTGGTAAGGAATCCGGTTTCGATGAGTACGCTGGGCATGTTGACCTGATGCAATACGAGGAATCCCGCTTGTTTTACGCCACGGTCGGTGACATTCGGTGTATTGGCCACATATTTCTGAATGGCTTCGGCAAAGGCACCGCTTTGTTCCATGTACAGCGAGGCTTTCATTACAATGTAGATGTAGGAATCCGGGTCTTTGGGATCGTAATTCTGGTATCCGCTTTTGTAATCATCCTCCACCAAAATCACATTGTTCTCGCGTTCTGCGACTTTCAACTGTGCTTCGGCTTTGTGCATTCCAAGGAAATACGTCTCCGTTCCTTTTGAGGCAGTGTTCGCAGAGGCATTGGCATGAATGCAAATAAATAAATCGCCATTGTTACGGTTCGCAATCCGCGCGCGTTCCGCCAATTCCACGAATTTATCTTCGGTGCGGGTGTAAATGACTTTGATATCGTTGCCGTAATAAGTCTTAATCATTTTCCCAAGCTTCAGGGAAATGGCCAAAGCCACATCCGCTTCATGCGAATATTTCCCCAAACAACCCGGGTCCTTACCCCCATGGCCGGGATCGATAATGACGGTTCGAATCCCCAATGAATCGGCAGCATACACCTGACTGGCCTGAATGTTGAAACAAAAGATCGCCAAGAGCATAAGAAATGCCCCGGAGATTCGTTTGCCATTATGCTTCGCGGTCGACATAGCGTTTCTGTACTGGTTAAATGCGTAGTTTTGAACCCTTATTACAAAATTAGTACCAAGGCCTTGCCTAAGAGGAACAGCCACATACTACTTATCCGCCTTTGCGTGTTGATAAACGCAGGGATTGGTCTGTTGGTTTCAAGTCCGGCACATGCCCAACCCGGTGATACCCTAAAAACGGTTGAAACACGCGATATTCCGCAGAAAGGTCCCGACAAAGAAATTCAATACCAGGCCAAGGATTCCATCATTTTTGACCTGATAGCCCAAAAAGTGTATTTGTTTGGCGATGGCGTGGTGACGTATGGCGACATTACCCTAAAAGCAGATTACATGGAAGTGGACTTCAAAAAACAAGAAGTCTTTGCGGCCGGTGTGCCCGACTCCAATGGGGTGCTTCGGGGAAAACCGGAATTTGACGATGGTGCACAACAAATGACCGCCGAAGAAATTCACTACAATTTTGATTCGGGAAAAGGGGTGATTCATGAAGTGCGCACCCAACAAGGTGAAGGGTACATTCACATGGAGACTTCCAAAAAACATCCGAACGATGAAGTGCATTTTCAACACGGAAAATATACCACTTGCAGTTTGGATCATCCGCATTATTATTTCAACCTAAGCAGAGCCATCGTCATTCCCGATGATAAAATCGTGAGTGGTCCTGTAAACCTTGTTGTTGCTGATATTCCGACACCGCTTGCATTGCCGTTCGGATTTTTTCCCAACCAAAAACGCGAAGCACGCGGATTGATTATTCCCCAATACGGTAATTCTCCGGAGCTTGGATTTTTCTTGCTGAACGGTGGATACTACACTCCGCTTGGCAAAAACGGAAAAGGCGATTTGCAATTGTTGGGCGATATTTATTCGCGCGGAAGTTGGGGTGCGAAAACGGTATTGCGTTATAACAGCAGGTACCACAGCAATGGATCATTGAATCTCAGTTATACCAATCTGCGCAGAAGCGATCCTGAGTTTCCGGATTTTTCGCAATCGAAAGAATTTTTTGTGCGATGGCAACACAACCAAGATCCGAAATCGAATCCTTACAGTCGTTTCAGTGCCAATGTAAATGCGGGTACACGCAATAATTTCCAAAACAATTTCAATACGGTTGCCAGCGATTATTTGAGCAATACTTTTCAATCGAACGTGAGTTGGTCGTACCAAATTCCGAATCAGCCGATGAATCTTGCAGTGAATCTGCGTCATAATCAAAACTCCCTTACCGGATTGGTCAATTTTACCTTACCCGAAATCACTTACAACCTCAACCGAATTTATCCCTTTGCCGGTTTGCGCAAAGAAGGAAGCGCCACAAAAAAGTGGTACGAAAACATTGGTTTCATTTATTCGAGCAACATCAAAAACGACATCACCATTGCCGATACCTTAATTTCCATTTCCGACATGAACGCGCTTACTTCCCGCATGCGCAACGGAATGCGTCACAGTGGTTCGGTTTCAACTTCGTTTAAATTGTTCAACCAAAAATTCACCTTCAATCCCGCAGCAAGTTTTACCGAGCGTTGGTATTTGCAAACCATCAGCAAATCCTGGGACAATGTTTTGCAGGAAACCGTGACCGACACTGTTAAAGGCTTCGCCCGCGCAGGTGATATGAATTTCACGGCATCCTTAACGACCAAGATTTACGGGTATTACAAATACAAAGGAAAACGTCAGACCACTTTGCGTCATGTATTAACTCCTTCACTGAATTTCAGTTACCATCCGGATTACAGCACTCAGGAATACGGCTATTTTGGAAGTAACGGGACACTGAGTTCGTATTCACCTTTCGATATCGGGATTTATGGAAAACCACCTGCGGGTGAGGCCGGTTTGATTTCGTTGAACTTGATCAACAATGTGGAAATGAAATTTCGTTCTTCGAAAGACACGGTTACCGGATTCAAAAAGATATCGCTCATCGACAATTTCGCCATCAATGGTTCGTACAATATTTTTGCCGATTCCATGAATTTTTCTCTGGTGAGTTTGAGTGGACGAACAACTTTGCTCAAGAGTTTAGGTGTGGTGTATTCCGGAACAATTGACCCTTACCTTTACAACAATGGTGTGCGCAGTTCTGCTTTGGCTTGGGCCAACGGATCGTTTGGTAGTTTCACCAACAATTCACTTGCGCTAACCTGGAACATCAAAAGCAAACAAAAAAAGAATGTTCAGGGAAGAAACAATCTGGATGAAGAAGATCGCGAAGAACTGGAGCGCAACAGTGCACAGTATGTCGATTTTGCATTGCCATGGTCGGTGAATTTAGGTTACACCATTCGCACCGATCGCATTCGTTCGGAAGGCATTGATTCGATGCGCATTTTGCAAGCCATTACGGCCAACGGAGATTTTTCGCTTACTGAAAAATGGAAAATCGGATTCAACACCGGATATGATTTTGTGGCAAAAGATTTCACCTATACCGAAATCAATATTTTCCGCGATTTGCATTGTTGGGAAATGCGTTTCAACTGGGTTCCGTTTGGATTCCGTCGCAGCTACATGATTCAGATTAATGTAAAAGCATCGATGTTGCAGGATTTGAAACTGATGCGCCGAAGAAGTTGGTACGATACGTTTTGATCAATCTTTTGCCAGACGCATCGACAATAGCAATTCATGCCAAGCTGTTCCTTGCAAACCCGTTGTTGAAAAATCGAGCGAATAACCAATGCGTATGCGCTCTTTCACGTCGGTTCCAATCATGCCAATCAAGACTTTGTCGCCATTGCGGTATCCTCCGCCAAACCAAATGTTTTTCTTTTCGAACAAGGCATTGATTTGAAAGAAATCTCCTCCATTATGTGCATTCATGTAAAGAATGGAAGGACGAAATTCGAGGCCTTCACTCAAGTTCAATTTAATACCACCCGTCATCGAAAAAATACGCGGCGCAGTTCTTCCTAATTGCGGGTATTCGGGCTCATTGAGTTGAAAGGACGACACGCCCAGAAATATCGATTCCGAATTAAAATACAATCCCGCATTCAAAATTCCTTTCATCTGCGAAACTTGAGCGCCGGAAGATGCATTGTTGACCACATGACACAATCCTCCACCTGCACCAAGCGACAAAGTTCCTTTTCCAAGACTTAATCCGATGGCCAAATTGAGGTTCAATCGATTTACTTTTTCGGCATTTGCCTGAAGGAACGAATAATTGATACCAATTCCGGCGTTGTTTTCCCCCAGATGCTGATCGTACAAAGCCGTAACTCCAACAGGAGAACTGGCACCTGTTACAAATCGACTACGCGTTTGCAATGCAAAATGCTGTTTCAATTCCATACCCGAAACCGCAGGATTGAAAACAGAATAATTGTTTTCGAACATGGTATAGTTGTACACACTTTGAGCATTGGCAAAAAGCGATACACAAATCAGAAAAGCAAGAGCAATGAATTTCATAATTCAAAAATAGCAGAATTCAAGTAAGAGCACATTTTCATTTTCCTCAAAATAAAAACACATCAGAACTTCGCAGCCGAACGTGTTTTGTAATTGGCCTTGTCTTGCTTTTGCACTTTTACATTTTTGCCTTTCGGATATTTCACCGAGAATGAAATGAGGAATTCTTTGGTCTCACCTGATTTTATTTCGGTGTTCCAAATGAGTTTGCCTGAATATTCTTCGGTTTGTGCATTCGAAAGTTCATGCACCTCTACTGTAATTTCTGAATTCTGCGACACCGGAATTTGATCGTGCAACTCCAATGAAATGGTTTGTGCATTTCCGTTCCGTACAGAAATTTTATAGGTATAGGTTTCTTTTTTATGCGTACCAATAACCTTTTG
>JBIKKU010000020.1:0-19000 GCA_044360245.1 Flavobacteriales bacterium
AATTGAATCGTTTGAACAATTCCATTTCCTTTTTTAATCCGGGCGATACACGATTTACTGAGCCACTTACTTTTTGGGGAGGTTCAATCTCGGTGATTGAAAATCAAAGCTTTTATTTCAACATGTATTTCGATCGGTTTAATCCGCAAGAAATTCAAGTGTCAGACAGTGTTTCCTTGCGCTTGGGTGGATACCGATTCGGAACGCGGGTTGGTACTGAGTTAACCTATAACCGTTGGTTCAATGTCAATGTTTTTGGCGGATATGGGTTTTCGAAATTGTTGCTTCAACAGAAAAAAAATTATCCATCCCAAAATCCGGATGGTATTTTTGAAGAAAGTAAAACGGAAAAACTAACCTGGAAAAATCCTGCGGTCACCATTGATTTTGGTGCTGATTTCCGCATCAACCTTTGGGCATTGACTTTCGGTGTCACAGCCGGATATCAGTTGGATTTGTCTTACCAAAAATGGATGAAAGATTGGCGTTATGATTCCGGTTCGGGTAAAACAAGTCATAGTGGTTATTACGTTTTTGGAACAGTTGGCTTATCCATTTTCGATTGATGCGGTTTTTATTTTTACTTTTTGTATTGCTGTGTTGCTCCTCATTAAAGGCGCAGACTTGGAGTGATTCTCTGAAATCATCACTGCGCGATACCTGTATGCAGCAAGTGAAAGACATTCTGATTGCGGGTCCTGCCGAAGATTATTGTTCTTGTTATGTAGATTCTGTTACACAATTTGAACCTAATCCGGGAAAAGCAATTCCGGATAGTGTACTAACAGGTATTTCTTCTTCTTGTCTGGATCAGTTGCATAAAAAATATCCGGGTGGTATTTACAAGCAGAAGTGGACAGAAGAACGTCAAAAAGTTTTTCGTGAAAGTTGTATGCTGCGAACTTCTTCGAAGGTTACCGACAAGCGAATTTACTGCAATTGTGTTTTGGGGAAAATAATGCAGGTCTATCCTGATCCGCAAACCATGCCGGTATTGGATGAGGTGGAATTGAACCGCCTTTCGGCCGATTGCCTGGATGAATAGAAAAAAATCGCAAGTCAGGTCTTTTTTTCGCTGCTGAAAAGCCTTCTTTTTTTCAACAATTTTAGATTTTCCGTCGAAAAGTTCTTCGTGCAAAAGCCCGATTTTACTGCTATTATTGCGGTATATGGAAGACAGTAAAATCATTTCAATCATTGAGTCCCGCTTGGGATTAAAAAAGTCGCAAGTACAAAACACCATTCGCCTCTTGGATGAAGGAGCAACGGTTCCTTTTATTTCGCGTTACCGTAAGGAGATGACGGGAAGTTTGGATGAGGTGGAAGTCATGCGCGTGAAATTCGAAAATGAAAAATTACGTGCATTGGTTGCGCGTAAAGAAAGTGTGTTGAATACCATTGATGAACAGGGGAAACTCACACCCGAATTGCGTCAGAAAATTGAATCGTGTTACGATCCTACCGAATTGGAGGATTTGTACTTGCCTTATAAACCCAAGCGTAAAACACGTGCTGTAGTGGCCAAAGAAAAAGGTCTGGAGCCATTGGCAGAACTCTTGTGGAATCAGAAAAGCAATGACGTTGAAGCCGAAGCGGAAAATTTCCTGAGCGATCAGGTTAAAAATGTGGAAGATGCTCTCGAAGGGGCGCGTGATATTCTGGCGGAGCGTATTGCGGAAGATTCCACCGCGAGAAATAAAATCCGTTTCATTTTTGCACGCGAAGCACAAATCGTTTCCAAACTGGTAAAAGGGAAAGATGAAGATGGTGCAAAATTCAAAGATTACTTCGATTGGAAAGAAGCATTGTCACGTGTTCCTTCTCATCGTTTGATGGCCATGTTCCGTGGTGAAAACGAAGGTTTTTTGCGTGTGCGAATTTCCATCGACAAAGAAACTGCGGTGGAAACCCTGGAAAGGCATTATGTGAAATCGCGCAATGAAAGTGCAGATCAGGTAAAAGAAGCCATTTCCGATGCATGGTCGCGTTTGCTGGAACCTTCCATTGAAACGGAATTCAGAATCTCTGCCAAAGAAAAAGCCGACGAACAAGCAGTAAAAGTGTTTGCCGAAAATTTGCGTCAATTGTTGCTTTCGGCGCCGCTCGGACAAAAACGTATTCTTGCGCTCGATCCCGGTTTCAGAACCGGTTGCAAATTGGTTTGCATTGACGAACACGGAACTTTATTGCATAACGAAACCATTTATCCGCATGCTCCGCAAAACGAAACTGCCGATGCCATGCGCACGGTAAACCGTTTGGTAGAGCAATATAAAATTGAAGCCATTGCCATTGGTAACGGAACGGCTAGTCGCGAAACAGAAGCTTTTGTAAAACGCATTCGTTTCAATAACGATGTCAAAGTATTTGTGGTAAGCGAGGCAGGCGCATCCGTGTATTCCGCATCTGCAGTAGCGCGTGAGGAATTTCCGAGTTACGATGTAACGGTGCGTGGAGCGGTTTCCATCGGACGACGTCTCATGGATCCATTGGCGGAGTTGGTAAAAATTGATCCCAAAAGCATTGGTGTCGGACAATACCAACACGATGTCGATCAAGGTATGCTCAAGCGCGAATTGGATGCCGTGGTAGAAAGTTGCGTTAACAAAGTCGGCGTGAGTTTAAATACAGCTTCCAAACATCTCTTGCATTACGTTTCAGGTTTGGGAATGATTCTCGCGGAAAACATTGTGGAATACCGTGCGCAAAACGGCGGATTCCGCTCGCGTGATGAATTGAAAAAAGTTCCGCGTCTTGGACCAAAAGCCTTCGAACAAGCTGCAGGATTTTTGCGCATCGAAGACGGAAACAACCCGCTTGATAATTCAGCAGTGCATCCTGAAAGTTATGGTATCGTTGAAAAAATGGCCAAAAAATTAGGAAAGGATGTAAAGGAATTGATCGGAAATGAAGCCCTCATCAAACAATTGAAAGCAGAAGATTTCATTACCGAAAAAGCAGGACGCGAAACCATTCAGGATATTCTTAAAGAGTTGGCCAAACCAACGCGCGACCCTCGCAAAGCTGCGAAAGTGTTTGAATTTGCGGATGGCATTTTTAAGATCGAAGATTTACGCACAGGCATGGTTGTTCCCGGGATTGTTACCAACATTACCAACTTCGGATGTTTTGTGGATGTGGGCGTGAAACAAGATGGATTGGTGCATATTTCGCAATTGGCCGATAAATACGTGAGCGATCCCAATGAAGTGGTGAAATTGCATCAGCATGTAAAAGTAAAGGTGATGGAAGTGGATGTCGCACGCAAGCGTATTGGGCTGTCCATCAAGGAAGCTTTATGAAAAAATTAATTTACGTTTTCCTTTTTTTAGGATGGATTTCTTGTGGACCATCGCGTTATATTGTTCCTCTGGAAAAAGGTGAACAAGCGGTTTCTGCATCTTTGGGTGGTGCCATGATTGAATTTGCAGGTGCACCTATTCCCATTCCGAATACTTCTTTGGGATATGCTTATGGCGTAGAAGAAAATGTAACAGCTTTCGGAAACCTGTATACCACATCCATGTTGTATGGTGTGTTTCAAATCGACGGTGGTGCTACCTGGCGTTTTTTCGGAAACGATTCTACCGCATGGGGCAGTAGCGCAACAGGATTCGTAAATGCAGCTTTTGATAAATGGGAAGGGAACTTCAAAGCTTGGCCGGTGTTGGAATGGAACGCTTACCGTTTTTTGGGGAATACCCAATCGTATTGTTCTTTTGGTGTGGGTTCGTGGTTTGAACTGTCGGGAAAAAAAGCACACGATCAGCAACAAAACGAACATGTCTTGTTGTATCCGCAAGCAGGATTTACCTTGGTGCGCAACAAATGGAACTTGGAATTCCAGTTGAGATGGTTGGCTCCCGGTCGCCCGAATTTACCCAATGCGGTGACTTATCTCGGTTTTGGCGGACAAGGTGCTGCAGGTGTCTATTTTAATTTTGTAAGGAGGTTCTGATGAAAAATGGAATTTTTTTGATTGTCTTTTTTCTTTTGGTTTGGACATCCTGCAAACGATTGGATGGAAATCTATTCAACCTGACCGATAAAATTACCGAGTACAAACTCGATGATTATTCCGGAGAACAAGATTTCGTGTTGGATGCTTCCTACAATATTCCCGATTCCTTGATTCATTTGTTTACCCTCGGTTCCAAAACACCCGAAGAATTAACGGCGACGACCATTCATGCTTTATACCTTGGTGACATTGCAGAAATTGCAACAGATACGGTTATCTTGTATTGTCACGGCAACAAATGGCACATGGATTTTTACTGGCAACGTGCCAAATTGATGGCGCATACCGGAGGGAAAAATCGTTTTGGTGTGATGATGTTCGATTTCCGTGGATATGGTTTGTCGGAAGGAGAACCTAGTGAAGATGCTTTGTATGCCGACACCCGCGCTGCCATTGATTGGTTGAAATCCAAAGGACTCACTTCCGATCGTTTGGTGATTTACGGTTTCTCCATGGGCTCTGCACCGGCTTGCGAAATCATGACCCACGGTGCTTCTTTGCATCCTTCCAAATTAATCCTTGAAGCACCTTTTGCATCGGCAGAAGTAATGGCACAAGATGGTGCAGGATTATCGGTTCCGGGATCTTTTTTTACCAACTTGAAAATCGACAATGCTGAAGAAATAAAATCCATTCAGGAACCTTTGTGTTGGATGCACGGCACAGATGATATGTTTTTGGGAATTGCAACACACGGCGAATTGGTGTATGCAAATTACAATGGCGTTTACAAAGAAGCACATCGTATTCTTGGCGCTGACCATGGCGAAATTCCTGCTACCTGGGGATTTTCAGCTTACTTGCAGGCCTTGGAAAATTTCCTTGAGCATTAAACAAAAAAAAACAGGACTTGAATTGTCCTGTTTTTCTTTCAATGGGTTTGCTTAATGCTGATTGTCAAACTCAATTCCTTTTTGAGTTTGAATAATAGCGGCATTAACATGTTCAAGAGCCTTTAAGCGGTGACCACCTTTATCGCCACGCGCCTTTTCGAGATTGGCTTTGGCATCTTTAAGGTTTTGCATGGCACCTTTCATGTAAGGTTGTTGATCAGCGGTCATAGCGCTTCCGATGAACCAAAAGGCAATGGCAACAGCGGCGAATTGAATAAATTTCATAGCGGTTAAGTTGGTTAATGATGAAATATACCACGAATCGTGCCGAAATTCTAATGCGCAAAAGAAAAAATTATTGCAAAGTTCTGTTTAGGAAAATCTTAAGATCGAAACTCAATACGAATGGTATCGTTCATTTTAAGTCCAAACAAACTCGAAGCACCGCCTCCCGATCCTTCAACGCCTTTGTTGATGGCGATTTCGAGGTGGCCGTGACTTCCGAACAGCGCAATTTTTTCGCCTTCGGGGACTTCATTGTAGGACTTGCTGATTTCGTTGATTTCGTATTCTTCGGAACGGAAAATGATTGAGAATTCGCGTTCCATGCGCACTTTCTCAAACAATTCGCGATCGATGTTGGTGATGACATTGCCATACGTATCGATGTAAATGACAGTGCCTTTGATCATGTCCTGATCGATTACCGGACGAAACACAGCTCTTTCGCGCAATTCTTCATGAGGCAGACCAATTTCTTCCATGGCAGTACCATGCAAAAGCATTGTGGCTACCGGTGCAAAAACGTGTTTTACGGGAAAAGTATCTGCTTCCAGAATCGTGATTTCAAAAGCACTTTCCGGAGCATGGTCAAACAAAAGGGAGAAAATGCCATTGTCGGCAGCGATGAAATAATGCCCATCATACAAGGCCACCACATGGGCCACTTCATCTCGCATGTCGAAGGGTCCGCTCCTTTTTACACGGTCGGGATTGACCCCGATGATGTGTATGGTTCCTTTGGGGAAATCCTTGTAAACGTGTTTAAGCACAAACGAAGCCTGGGCAATATCGAAAGGGGAGATGTGGTGGGAAATGTCCACAATACGCGCTTCCGGGGCTTTGGAGAGGATGGTGCCCTTCACCGAAGCCACGTAAAAATCGCGGTCGCCCATATCGGTGGTAAGTGTGATGATTGCCATCCCTTTTTCTTAAATTTGAGAACAAAATTAAAGGAAAAGGACATCCGTTGGGAAGTCCGGTACAGATATTAAAAACACCGCATTCTTGAAAGAAAAAATTTTTGAGATCCAATCGATCAATCCGGTCGAGATTTTTGGGATCAACGATACGAAGCTCGACCAAATCCGTAAGTATTTTCCGAAGCTGAAAATCATTGCACGTGGCACCGCATTAAAGGTGGTGGGTGATGAAGAACAGATACTGCAGTTCGAAAAAAAACTGGAACTGATTTTTGAGCATTACAACAAATACCATAAGCTTACCGATAACAACATTGAACAACTCATGCTCGAAGACGGCGAGGAGTTGGTGAAAAAAAGTATTGGCGAAGATGTTTTGGTTTACGGCAATGGCGGACTGCAAGTGAAAGCGCGTACTCCGAATCAGCGGAAATTGGTGGATACCATGACCAAACACGATATGGTTTTTGCGATTGGTCCTGCCGGTACCGGAAAAACATATACTGCCGTTGCATTGGCTGTGCGTGCGCTGAAAAACAAAGAAGTGCGCAGAATCATTTTAACGCGTCCTGCTGTTGAGGCGGGAGAAAATTTGGGTTTCCTTCCGGGTGATTTGAAAGAAAAACTCGATCCTTATTTGCAGCCCTTGTTTGATGCTTTGCGCGATATGCTTCCTCCCGAAAAATTACGCGAATACATGGAGGGTGGTATCATTCAGATTGCTCCTTTGGCATTCATGCGCGGAAGAACGCTCGACAAAGCTTTTGTGATTTTGGATGAAGCACAAAATGCCACTGAAGCACAAATGAAAATGTTTCTCACACGTATGGGGATGAGTGCAAAGTTTGTGATAACGGGCGATGTAACGCAAGTGGATTTACCACGACAGCAACCAAGCGGATTGATCAAGGCGATTAAAGTCCTGCAGGATGTGAAAGACATTGGATTTGTGTTTCTGGATGGACGCGATGTGATTCGCCATAAACTTGTGAAAAACATCATCGATGCTTTTGAGCATGTCGATAAGGAAAAGAAAGACGCTGCCGAAGAAACTCAGCCCGAACGTAAAAAGAAGAAATGGTAATGCTTTGTTGAGTGCCAAATAAAGCAGATGTTTGCAACCGAAATTCAATACCCATGAAAGCCCTTACAGCAACACAGTTTCAATTGCCCGGACAAAAAAGTTTTTACAAAGGAAAAGTCCGTGATGTCTACAATATCAACGATGAACTTTTGGTGATGGTGGTGTCCGACCGCATTTCTGCTTTTGACGTGGTTTTGCCAAAGGGGATTCCATACAAAGGACAAGTCCTGAATCAACTTGCTCAGCATTTTTTAAGTGCAACTGCCGACATCGTTCCGAACTGGATGATTGCCTCACCCGATCCGAATGTAACCATCGGAAAACTGTGCGAACCCTTTAAAGTGGAAATGGTCATCCGCGGATACCTTGCCGGTCACGCAGCCCGCGAATATGCTGCAGGAAAACGTGTGTTGTGCGGAGTAACCTTGCCCGAGGGTTTGAAAGAAAACGATAAACTTCCGCATCCAATCATCACACCAACAACCAAAGCAAGTGAAGGTCACGATGAAGACATCTCGCGCGAAGAAATCATTGCACGCGGAATTGTGAGTGAAGCCGATTATGTGCAGCTCGAAAAATATACCCATGCGGTTTACCAACGCGGTGTGGAAATGGCCAGGGAAAAAGGATTGATTTTGGTGGATACGAAATACGAATTCGGAAAACGCGATGGACAAATTTGTCTGATTGATGAAATCCATACACCCGATTCTTCACGTTATTTTTATGCCGATGGTTACGAAGAACGTCAGGCTAAAGGTGAAACGCAAAAACAACTCTCCAAGGAATTTGTCCGCCAATGGCTGATTGCCGGAGGTTTTCAAGGAAAAGAAGGACAAGAAATTCCCTTTATGGACGATGCCTTTGTAAATTCGGTTACCGAACGTTACATCGAATTGTTTGAAAAAGTGAGCGGAAAAAAATTCGAGCGTGGCGATACTACCAACATCGAACAACGCGTGGAAAAAAACATTCTCGATTTTCTGAGCAAACGTTAATCCATGGACTAATTCATAGAAAAAGGGTTTCGCTTGCGAGGCCCTTTTTGTTTTTGGTATCTTTACCGCACCATGAGCCAACCGACCAAATCGACAAATCCTCTTATTTTCATTTTCATCACCATTCTTATCGATAGCATCGGTATCGGAATTGTATTTCCGGTGATGCCGGATTTATTGATGAACATGATGCACATCAATGAAACCGAGGCAACACAGTGGGGTGGATACCTGGCTACAGCTTATGCTTTGATGCAATTCGTTTTTGCTCCGGTACTTGGAGGGATTTCCGATCGTTATGGAAGAAGACCCGTGCTCTTGTTATCCTTGGTGGGATTGGGACTGGATTATATTTTCCTCACGTTTGCCAATACCATTACACTGCTTTTTATCGGTCGTATTGTTGCAGGAATTTGCGGAGGAAGTTTCACAACAGGATTTGCTTACATCGCCGATGTGGTGCCTGCAGAAAAACGTGCACAGAGTTATGGATTGATGGGCGCTGCATTTGGATTGGGATTTATTCTTGGTCCGGTAATTGGCGGAATTCTCGGTGAAATCGGTGGTGAGCGCTTGCCATTTATTGCAGCTGCAGTCATTACTTTGCTCAATTTCCTTTACGGATATTTCATTCTACCCGAATCGCTTAAACCCGAACACCGAAGAGCATTCGATATCAAACGTGCCAATCCATTCGGAGCATACCTGCACCTTTCCAAAATCAAAGAACTTCGTTTGCTGGTCTTGGGCATGTTTTTTCTCTATCTCGCCGGACAAGTCATGCCTGCAGTTTGGCCTTATTACACCAAGATTTTATTTGGTTGGGGAAAATTCGAAAACGGAATGTCGCTTGCTTTTGTGGGATTGGTTGTTGCAGGCGTGCAAGGTGGATTGATTCGTTTTGCGCATAAAAAATTCGGGCAGGACCGTTCCATTCTCATCGGACTGTTTTTTTACGCTATTGGTTTGTTCCTGTTTGCTTCTGCCGATCAACCTTGGATGATGTATGTGTACACGCTTGTTTATGCGCTTGGAGGAATTGGTCCACCTGCCATTCAGGCACTCATTTCATCACGCACAGCGGCCAATGAGCAAGGAGAAATTCAGGGTTTGTTGACTTCCCTTACCAGTTTGGCAGCAGTACTTTCTCCCTTGATGTTTACGCAAATACTTTCCTTTTTTACCGAAGATAAAACCAGGATTTTCTTTCCGGGAGCACCATTTTTGCTGGCAGGTGGATTAATTGTACTGGCGATGTTTTTTGTGTTTACGGGATTGCGGATAAATAAAAAACAAGAATGATTTTTGACGTTGATTTAGCGGACGGAATCATTCTCAAGCGTATTCCAAATCAGCATGCTTTCGTATACGCCATTGCGCAAGCCTTCAAAGTAATTGCCATTGCTGAAGTGCGGAATCATGACGCTGTCGACCAAAATCTGACAAATGGTATCGTTAAGGAAATTGCGCGTGGAAATTCCGGGCTCCATAAAGGTGCTTTGTTGCTGACTGCTCAACATGATGAGTAATCCGTTTTCACCCATTTTCCATTCGTTGAACAAGGCTGCAGAAAATTGGTCCATACCACTGTAATTGCCAAAATCGGGCGTGATGATGATGCTGATGTTTTTTCCACTTTCCTGTCTGAAGGAATCGATGGTTTGAGCTAACGCTTTTTCTTGTTCGTCGCGCAACAAATCTTCGATATCGTTTACGCTTCCTTTTTTTTCCGGAAAACGGTAACTGATTTCCTCAGCTAAATATTCTTCGGTTGTTCTTCCGCATGCAACAAGCAGAAATACCGCGAAAATGGCGTGGTTGAATTTCATCAGATGATCTGGTTATCGTCGGTGTATTTCAGAATGGTGGCAATGGTACGAATGAGGTCGAATTTGTCTTGCTGCTCGTGATTTTTATCGCTGAAATAATCTTTTAATTGAATGAGTGCATCCATCAATTCTTCTTCCGGCAAAGGAGCTTCGAGGTTTTCAATCAATGTCAAACACTCCAGTGCTTCCATGAAATTTCCTTCGAGTGCAATGCGCACGAAAGTCGACAAATGGTCTTTGGGTTCAAATCCGGCGTTCCAAAAAATGGGAATGATTTTCGCGCGGTGGGGAATGAATCGTTTTTCATCGAGTGCTTCTACCAAGGGGTCAATCACACTTTTATCTTTCATAGTATACAGCATCTCCTGCATTTCCGTGGCAATCGGCGATTCGCTGTCGGCAGCGATGAAGATGTCGAGCAATTGCGGAATCATTTCGGCATCGCCCAAACTTTTGCAACGTGAGATCGCTGCGAGTACCGTGTCTTCGTCTTTGCTGTTGAGGTCCTCTACCAATTGTTTACGGACCAGTTTCTGATTTTCACTCATGCTGCAAATATCGGAAAAAGAAAAGGGAGCTGTTGAGCTCCCTTTGTTCTTGATGAAAATAAAAATCAGTTTGCAGCTTCCATGTCGAACTTCAGCGTGTTTTCCAAAGTTGGCATTTCGGCTTGTGCTTCTTCGTGATGTTCTGTTTTTCCATTGGAAGTAGCAGGTGCTTTTTTAGTGCTCTTGATGGCATTCGGACTGATAAACGATGGAATGTTTTGCACATCCACTTTAAGGTCTTTCAGCGACATCCCAAGAGCTTTAATGACAAATCCGATCAGGAAATCATCGTTGTTTCCTGCAGGCGATACCACGAATTCAATCTTGTTTTCCAGGCAATACTCAATAGCAAGCAGGATGTTTTTCTTCTTCACGGACGCGGTAAGGGTCTCTTCGTTGAATTTTTTGTTTTCCATGGACAATTGGTTTTCAAACCTAAAATTACGGAAGTCTCATTTGCCGGAAGCCCTGTTTTCAACACTGATGGGGTTTTTGTGGAAAAAAGAAGGGGTTATTCACCTAATTACAGAAACCGGGGGTTTCATAGCGACAGCAATGGTGCGATTATTCGAAAGGCCTGAATATTAGCTGATTTAAATTTATTATTCCTATTCTTTTGTTTTAAATCAATTAGGTCAGAGTTTAATATTCAGTTCCAGTCTTCCTCCAAATCCAAGTTCAATGATTTTTTGAAGGGTCGAAATACGGGCCTCTTTTAGATTGTTCTCGATTTTTGAAATATAAGATTTGGTTGTACCCACCTTTGCAGCAAGTTGTTCCTGAGTCATTCCCATTTCCACACGGGTGTCGTGAATCAAAGCCCCAATCCTAAAAGCATCATATCCTGCTTCCAGTTCATCGCGTTTTTTAAAGCCACGCTTGCCATAGTTCTTTTCTTTGAACTCTTCCAGTGTCATCAGGTTTTTACTTTTCGTTTTCATATTCTGCCTTTATTTTAAGTGCCATTTCGATTTCAGTAAAAATTTATTTTTCTGTGCTTCTGATTATTTTCCACCAAACAAAATTGCAAAAGTTTCCCTAAAGTGAAACATGTTTTCTCTTGAAAAAATAGGCTCAACTTGGTGAATTACCGGCCTAGGGATAGGGTTTTGTTGGAGCAATTGAAAATCGATACATCCTTTTGATTTGGTTTTTGCTCCGTGGTGATAATTTTTTGGGGTATTCAGTTAATTTTTAGCATTAAATAAGTGATAATCAATGTTTTAATGTTGGTATTTGTCTTTTTCAACACGCCGGAGTGAAAAAAGCGGAACTTTTACTACATTTGCAGCCCCCATTGGGGATTTTAACTAACCTAATTAAACACATTCACATGTACGCAATCGTAGAGATAGCAGGGCAGCAGTTCAAAGTTGCGAAAGATCAGCGCGTGTACGTTCACCGTCTCCAAGGCGAAGAGGGTTCCAAAGTGGAATTCGATCGCGTTCTTTTGGTTGACAACGGTGGAAAGGTAAGCGTTGGCGCCCCGGCTGTAGAAGGTGCAAAAGTGACAGGTAAAATCCTGCGCCACCTGAAAGATGACAAAGTGATCATCTTCAAAAAGAAAAGAAGAAAAGGGTATAAAGTAAAGAGAGGACATCGTCAGTCTCTTACCCAAATCGTAATTGAAGGTATTAAAGCCTGATCGTTTAACTAATTCAAATACTTAGAACCCATGGCACACAAGAAAGGCGTCGGTAGTTCCAAGAACGGTCGTGAATCGGAAAGTAAACGACTTGGTATTAAAATCTTTGGTGGTCAAGCCGCCATTGCAGGTAATATCATTGTTCGTCAGCGTGGTACTAAACACCATCCGGGTCTGAACGTAGGTATCGGTAAAGACCATACTTTGTTCGCTCTCGTTGACGGTGTAGTAGAATTCCGTAAGAAAAAAGACAATCGTTCCTACGTTTCGATCGTTCCCATCGCGGAATAATCAGGACGTACCCGAAATATTACCCCGGAGCTCCTGCTTCGGGGTTTTTTCGTTTCATCCCCATCCCTTAAGCGCTTGAATTTTCGTTATTTTTATCCTTTCAAAAAACAACACCAATGTTAGAGATTAGCACCATCCGCGAGAAAAAAGATGAAGTCATTGCACGATTGAAAAAACGCAATGGCGATTTCGCTCCGGCTATTGAACAGATTTTGCAGATCGATGCAGAACGACGCAAAACACAAAACGAACTCGACGCCCAATTGGCGGAACTCAATAAAATTTCGAAAGAAGTTGGCGCATTGATGCAGGCAGGTAAAAAAGACGAAGCCAATGCCGCAAAAGAAAAAACAGGTGAACTGAAAAACAGTACCAAATTGCTGCAAGATCAGTTGGCTGAACTCGAACAACAACAACAACAATTGTTGTACACCGTTCCCAATACTCCCAACAGCATCGTTCCCGAAGGAAAAACACCCGAAGAAAATTTGGAAGTTTTTCGTCACGGTGAAATTCCGAAACTCGTGAATGCCCTTCCGCATTGGGACCTCTGCGCTAAGTATGATTTGATTGATTTTGAACTCGGCGTAAAAATTACCGGAGCAGGATTTCCTGTATATAAAAACAAAGGTGCCAGATTGCAACGTGCGCTCATCAATTTCTTTCTTGATGAAGCAGCCAAAGCCGGATACCTCGAAACACAAGTGCCACATCTGGTGAATGAAGCATCGGGTTATGGAACCGGACAATTACCGGATAAAGAAGGTCAGATGTACCACGCCGGTATCGACAATTTGTACCTCATTCCAACTGCAGAAGTTCCATTGACGAATTTGTACCGCGATGTCATTCTCAAAGAAGAAGAACTCCCCGTGAAACTCACCGGATACACACCATGTTTCCGTCGCGAAGCAGGTAGCTACGGGAAAGATGTACGCGGATTGAATCGTCTGCACCAATTCGATAAAGTGGAAATCGTGCAAATCGAACATCCCGATCGTTCATACGCCACACTCGATACCATGGTGGAGCATGTGAAAAATTTGCTCATCAAATTAGGATTGCCATTCCGCATCATTCGCCTTTGCGGTGGAGATATGGGATTCACTTCTGCATTGACTTACGACTTTGAAGTGTATTCAACTGCACAAGAAAGATGGCTTGAAGTTTCTTCCACTTCCAATTTCGAAACCTTCCAGGCCAATCGTTTGAAATTGCGTTTCAAAGACGGCAACGGGAAAACACGTCTTGCACATACCCTCAACGGATCTGCACTGGCACTTCCGCGCATTGTTGCAGGAATTTACGAAAACTACCAAACCCCCGAAGGCATTAAGGTTCCTGAAGTACTCGTGCCTTACACCGGATTTGACATGATCAATTGATATGAAGAAATTCCTTTTTTTCGTTTGTACTGTTTCCCTTGCAGCTTGCACAGGTTCGCAATTCAAAACCGAAGTCGCACAAATCGACAGTTTGCTCCAAGAAGCCGATAAGCTCGAAAAGGGAATGCTTGCCGTGGATACCATCAGGCTCGATTCCATCAGCATGGAAGCCTCGAACAACATCAACCACATCAAACGCGTGTACGATACCGATACCATCGATATGGTGGAAGCGCGTGGAGTTACGACTTACAAATCCTTGCGTAAAATTTCAGGTCGTTCAAAAAGCGAGCGCCGAAAAATCTGGAAAGAGATGGGACTGACGAAAAAACAGTTGACCACCCTCAAATCGGATTTGGAAAGAGGCATTCCGGATGAACCAACTGCGAAAAAATACGTACAGGAAGAAAAACTCGCTTTCAAGGCACTTGTCGGAATGATTGATAACTATCACTATAACATCGATTGGGCGTATAAACAATTTGATTCGCTAACTCCCGTTATACAACAAATCATCATTCGTGAAGACCAGGAAGCCGCACTGAAAAAATGAATCGTGTTCTGATTTTGATGGTATTCCTTTTCGGAGCCTTTGCTGCACAAGCCCAACCCGGGAACAGCGATGCGCAACTTGCCGTGGAATATTATCAGGCAGGAGAATACGATAAAGCAGTGTTGTATTACGAAAAGCTGTATTCCAAAAATCAATCGGAGTTTTATTACCGCTATTACCTCAAATGCCTTTTGGAATTGAAGAATTACAAAGAGGCCGAAAAACTGGTGCGCAAACAGCAGAAAAAAAATCCGGGGAATTTGGTGTATTACGTCGATTTGGGACAACTCTTCAAAGTGCAAGGCGAGGAGAACAAAGCCAAAAAAGAATACGACAATGCCCTCAAAGAACTCAGCGGAGAAGCTGCACAAATCAATAATCTGGCTGCTGCTTTTCGCGATGCCGGTGAATTGGAATACGCGCTGAAAACCTACGAAAAAGGAGAACGTCTGGTTGGTGTTACGCGTGTTTTTAGTTTTCAGAAAGCAGAAATCTACAGCCTCATGGGAAAAACCCAAGAGATGTTTGATGAATACATGTCGCTGCTCGAATCGGAGCCTACATCGCGCATGCTCAATGAACTCGAAAAAGTTTTGGCACTGGCCGTCAATTTCGAAGATCCTGCCAATCCGCGTATAGAAATGTTGCGTGTAGAAATTCTCAAGCGCGTGCAGAAATATCCGGAAATGGAAATTTATTCGGATTTGCTCATTTGGTTTTACCAGCAAAAAGGCGATTTGAATTCCGCTTTCAATCAAGTACGCGCACTCGAAAAGAAAGCACGAAGTGAAGGCGACCGCATGATGGGATTTGGCGATTTGTGTTTGAACAACAACAATTTCGATCTGGCAATAAAAGCCTACGAATTTGTGGTGAATGAAAAAGGATCCAAAAGCATTTTCTATTACAATGCACGCATCAAATTGCTCAATGCACTGACGCAAAAAATCACCTCACGCGGTATTTACGATCCCGCCGAAGTTGCAGCGCTCGATGAGAATTACCGCATCACCATTGCCGAGTTGGGAAAGAATGCGGGAACCGTAAGCATGATGCGCGATTGGGCAAGAGTGAAAGCCTTTTACCTGCATCAGGAAAAAGAAGCCGCTGAATTGTTGCAAGAAGCCATTGCCATTCCCGGTCAAACCAAAGAAGCGCTCGCCATGGTGAAAATGGATTTGGCGGATGTATTGCTCATGACAGGCTACATCTGGGAAGCATCTTTGTATTATTCGCAAGTGGAAAAAGATTTCAAGCATGATCCTATCGGACATGAAGCGAAATTCCGCAATGCACGCATCTATTATTACACCGGCGATTTCGAATGGGCACAAGCACAACTCGATGTGTTGAAAGCATCTACTTCCAAACTCATTTCCAACGATGCCATGAAGCTCTCCTTGCTCATTACCGATAACCTCGGACTGGACAGCATTCCCGATGCATTGGAACTTTTTGCCAAAGCCGATTTATTGGTCTTCCGCAACAAAATCACCGAAGCCGAACGCACCCTTGATACTTTGAATAAAAATTTTCCTTGGCACGGACTCGCGGATGAATCGCATTACCTGCGTTACCGAATGGCCATGCAACAACGTCAGTACGATTCTGCAGCAGTGCAATTGCAGATTATTGTCGACCAATACTGAAGCGATATTTTGGGCGATGATGCCGTGTTTAAATTGGCGGAATTGTACCAGTATTATTTCAAAGACGAAAACAAGGCGGCGGAATTGTACAAGAAAATTTTGTTCGATTATCCCGGTAGTTTGTACGTGATCGAAGCGCGCAAACGTTTCCGTCAAATCCGTGGCGATAGCGTCAATTGATCTTTTCGTTCTTCTGGCGTTTCACCAAACCGGGTAGGTATCCCTGACTACGTTCCATCACGTTTTTCAAGTCCTTTGCTTGCTCAGGATGAATGCGGTTTTCGAGAATGGCTAGTGCTTTTTCCTTTACTTCCGGAACACTGATTTTTTTCATGCAAATGTTATTGCCTTTGCAAGGTGGAATTAAAAATTCATGCACACAGGGCGAACAATACACTTGATGGTAAATGGAAAAACTCCCGGGAAAATTTCCGTATTGCAAAGGAGAGCATGGTCCAAACAAGGCCAGTGTTGGCGTGGAAGTCGAGAAAGCAAGGTGCATCGGACCGGTATCGTTGGTGAGCATCAATTTGGCGCGACGAATCAAATGAATCAATTCATCGAGATTGGTTTTTCCGCTGAGGTTGATGACACCGGAATCTTCCGAAAAAAAGGCATGCAATTGTCCGACGTATTCCTGTTCGGAAGCAGCGCCAATCAAGACAACCGGAAGTTTTTTTTCGGAGCGCAGTTGCAAAATCAGTTCCCGAAAATTTTCCAAAGGCCATTTGCGTTCTTCACGTAAATCAGAAGCATTGCAATTGATGACCAAATAATCACCCAATTCCGACAATTGTTTTAAAAATTCCGGACGAAGTTTGGAGGTGTTTTCATTCAATGCAGGAAGTTGCGGTACTTCTTCTTTCAAAGGTAAGATCCGCGCCATTTGCAGATAGGTTTCGCGAATGGGGATGTTCACATTGTAAAACATCATGTGCGTGTACAAACCCATTTTGTAATGTTCCGAACGCAAATAAAATCCCACGCGATTGCGCGCACAACTCATGGCAGCAACCGAACTGGAAAAATTGGAATAGATTTCGAGATCGATGTATAAACCAATCCTGCGACGCATGAGTTTTCCGATCGTCAATGGTGCACCGAACAACAATGAAAAAAATCCGGAATCGTTCAGTGTAATGATTTCATCTACTTCGGGGATGAGTTCAAGGATGCGACGATTGCCGGGCGTGGTGATGAAAATGATTTTGGAATCGGGATAATTTTTTTTCAGTGTTTGAATCATCGGTCCCGCCTGAATGATCGATCCCATGCCTTTGAATTTGCAAATGGCAATCGTTCGGAAAGGCTTGTCCAGTCGGTGGTCCGGACGCAATACCCATCCTGTTGCACGCACCATTACATTGAGCAAACGGTTGAATCCGCCTACCAGGTATTTATCGATCCATATGGCGTTTCGGAGTTTCATGGTTGAATGAACCTTAGGTTTCCACAGTGTAAATCATTCGGTAAATCTAGCACCATTTGTGCTATGCCGTTTTGAAAAATTCGTGCTTGATAGAAGATGGGAATAGAAAGTTCCCATTTTCCGGGAAGAATTTCAATGCCGAAGGAACCTTGCAATTCATTTTTCGCCAAAAAAGAAAAACGCGCATATTTTTTTTCGGTGGATGTATTTTCGATTTCCAAATGCAAATGCAAATTTTCTTTTTGGAAATCCGTTTCTGATGTCAGGTTTACAGTATCCTTTCCTTTCCATTTATTTACAATAGGATTTCCTTTGCTTGGCTGGCAATATTGAGCATTCAGTCGGAAGTCGACATGCAAAGGCGGATTGCAATTTTCATCGCGGTCGGGGAATTGCGCAGCGAGCGATTGTTTGATCCAGATGCGGTATCCTCCGATGGTGCGGTAGGGGAAATACTGTTGAAGCACAAAACGATTCACGACATGGTAACGCAAAGCATTCGGCAATGCATCGATTTCATCGAACCACAAAGGCGGATCGTGAGCGTAAACCACAAAAGGGACATCCATGTTTTGTAATGCACTTACATACTGTTTTTGCATGTGTACTGTCATGACATTTTGCAAAGCCTGATTGAAATACGAAGGCACCGGACGTTGCAGGAAATAATACAACATCGGTTGGTTAGATAAATCGATCAATGTTGCATTAGCTTTAAAATGCTTATCGGCAAATGCTTTCAATTCGCCAATGCCTTGCAAACAAGGAGCGCCTTCATTGTTCACTCGTGCATAGGCCTGCATGCCTCCTGTTTTCGGGAAACTTGAAAGCTTGTGGTACCATTGCGTGAACAGATTTTGTTCTGCTTTACGCTGCGGAAAAGAAAAGGAGAGTGCAAAGAAAGTTAGTGCCAATAACAAATAGGGAATGGATTTTCGGTAATGGGAAAAGAAGAAAAGAAAAATCACCAATAATCCGAAAGAAGTAATGAAGGCATCATTTCCCTCGAACAGGGAGTGACGCACGAGTCCGCGTTGCACATTGAACACATAAGCCCATGCCAGAAAAGCAATCAGAATATCGTTTTGATGAGTTTGTGCATTGGCGATGCGCAGAAGGGTAATCAATCCGATGATGATGACCGCGCCGGGAAGTATGAAATAATGCACATAGAAAATCGTGTTGTGTTCTGAATGCAATACCGGTAATCCGTGCGCCTGATTTGCGGAGACATAAGCCAAAATGCTTTGGATGTTTTCTTGTATGGAGGTCCACGATGGCGAAAAATACAACATGAAAAAAACCGTAGCACTCATAATCCCGAACATCAGCAAAGGAAGTACAACGGTTGAAAGGTGTTCGCGTATTCCATGCCGGTACCAGATCACCAGCGAAACCAAAGCCATGGCCAATAATGCAGCCAAGCCTAAATCAATTCTCCAGAACAGCAAAAAGATGACCCATGCAGCAATGGCAGCAATGGCGGGACGATCGAATTTTCGGTGCAAGCGGTAAAGTAAAATCGCGCTGACA
>JBIKKU010000211.1:0-5810 GCA_044360245.1 Flavobacteriales bacterium
GATTAATCCATTGAATCCAAGCAAAGCATTGATTTTATTATCGATTCGAACACGCTCAACAGCATAGTAATCGCTCAATGCATTGGTGATGATGGCCAGTTCATGTTCGTCGGCTTCACCATGACCTTCAAGTATTCCGATGCGTGGTTTTGACTTTCGGGTGACTTTGCGCATGGCATCCATCAACTGGTATTCAATGTTTCCTACAGCAGCATCTGCAAGTCGCACTAAATCTTCTTGCTGATGCACCATTGGTTTAACGAAGAAGTTAAAGGAGATTTGCTGGTCATTCCCGTAATTAACGGTAGCTCCCGGGAAGATGAATTTTTGTGTGACAGTACCATTTTCTTCCAATTCAAAAAACTCATACTGAATATTGTTTCCGGCATAGGCTTTCATTTCATCCAGCTTTTCACGGATTTCACGTTCAATGCGTTTTAAGTCGGCCGGAAGTTCTCCGGTGAGGTAGATTTGAAAAGTGATTACATCATCAATTTCTTTCAGGTATTTGATGGTAGTTTCGGAAAGCGAGTGACGTTTTTCTTTGGTTAAATCGAGACGGAAAAAGGTAACCGACATAATGATGTTAACCAAAAGAAGGATAGCAGTGCTGATTAGAAATTGAAGTCGCATGATTTTTTTGCGCGACTCAAGCACCAGTTTGGTAAACAAAACAAAAAAGACAATGATGGAAAAAAAATAAATTACATCACGCGAATCAACTACACCACGAGAAATGGAAAGGTAATGCTCGTAAATTCCCAGGTTTCGCACGAATCCATCCATACCTCCAAAAATGGAATACGATCCCATAAAGTCGAATCCGATGTAAAAGAAGAAACAAAGGAAAACACCGACAATAAAAGACACGATTTGGTTTTGTGAAATGGCAGATGCAAATACACCTATGCTCACAAATGCAGCGCTTAGCATTAATAATCCAAGATAAGAGCCCCACATTCCGCCGGTGTCAACATTTCCTGCCGGATCTCCTAAATTGTTTATCGTTACATAATACAGTAGGGTAGGCAAGAGCGAAAAAATGACCAATAAAAATCCTGCAAAATATTTTGCCAATATGATTTGTAAGTCTGTAAGTGGACGCGTCAGCAATAATTCAATCGTACCTGTTCTTTTCTCCTCTGCAAAGGAGCGCATGGTAACCGCCGGAATTAAGAATAAGAAGACGATAGGTGCAAGGCTGAATAGATGGTCGAGGTCGGCAAACCCTGCTTGCAGAATGTTAAACGGTGTATTAAATACCCATAGGAACAAGCCCATGAGCAGCAGAAATACGGAAATAACAATATAGCCAATCAGAGAACTGAGAAAACTTCTGACTTCCTTGAGCAACAATGCTAGCATGGATGTTTTTTTGCAAAATTAATATTCACCTTTAACTCTGTGGTGGGTGGCCAAAGGCAATTAATTAACGGACGATTGTCCATTGGTAACGGATTACATCTTTTTCAAGCTCATCAGGATCGAAAAAGTACGATCGATGTCTTCATCCTTCACTACAATGGTAAATTCGTTCGATGTTGAAATAACCTCCCCGATGTTTATTCCTTCCCAGGCAATGCGTTTAAGGATATAGTAATATACACCTGAAATCTCGGTGTTTTCCTTTGGAAGTTTTATGGTAATGGAGCTAAGGTTTTGGGAGAATGAAATTTGTTTTTCCTTTCCGAAAGCCTTGTCAACAAAGTCCCTTAGCGCTTCGCTGGTAATAAGTGTTGTTTCGTACACACCGGCAGAGAACGTGCAGAACATTTCTTTTTGGGTGCTGACGTGTTTAAGCACTTCTGCTGTTGCGCTGTAGAGGGTGTCCGAATTGTGATAAGTAAAATCACAAAGATTCGAGCGCACAATAACATCTCCAATGGAGTGCATGAAATTTTGGATGCGCAAGTTGATTTTGTAATAATTACTCGGCGCCATGCGGTTGATGGCCATAATTACAGCACCTTCCTTGACGTCTTTCTTGAGACGATCGGCAATTTCCGGGCGAATTTTTCTGGCTAATGAAGAAACATTAATCAATCCGTCGGCCAGAGCTTCCTCTAAAAACGGGGATTTACGGATGATGTCTTCTACAACTTCTGGAATCGTAATCATGTTAATTTTTATTACACGATGTTAAATGTAAGTGTAAAAGTAGGGAAAATTTTATACAAACGCAAATTCATGTGTAGTTTTACAATCACAAACTCAAAAACAAAATGAAAATGAACAACCTATCTTCACTTCGTGGCTCCATGGTAGCCATTGTTACCCCATTCCGACAAGACGGCTCAGTCGATTTTGATGCCTATAAGGTTTTGGTGGATAAACAGGTGAAGGAGGGAACCGATGGTATAGTGGTTGCCGGAACAACCGGAGAAAGTGCTGCTTTAAGCGAAGAGGAATACGCCGGATTAATTCGTTTTACCGTGGAACAAGTAGCTGGAAAAATTCCTGTAATTGTTGGTGCAGGAAGCAATGTTACCCAACGTGCCATTCGTCATTCGTTAGTCGCCCAACGCGAAGGTGCAAACGGTCTGCTTATTTTAAATCCGTATTACAATAAACCAACAGAAGAAGGAATCGTTACGCATTATGCGCGCATTGCGGAAAATGTGGATTTACCGATAGTGCTTTACAATGTTCCGGGCAGAACCGGATCGAACATGCGCGCTGCATTAACACTTCGTCTTGCCGAACAAATTCCTAATGTGGTTGCCATTAAAGAAGCTTCGGGTGATTTGAATCAAATTATGGAAATCATTGCACACCGTCCGAATCAATTTAAAGTGTATTCAGGCGATGATGCCATGACGCTTTCTATTATTGCCGCAGGTGGTGATGGCGTGGTGTCCGTGGTAGGTAATCAAATTCCCGGAGAATTTAGCCGGATGGTTCATGCTGCGCTTGAAGGTGATTTTGTTCTTGCTCGTCAACTGCACTACCGGTTATTGAATTTGATGAATTTGAATTTTATCGAGAGCAATCCCATTCCGGTGAAAACCACTTTGCACATGATGGGGCTTATTGAGAATGTCTTTAGAGAACCCATGGTGCCTATGCGCGACGAAAACAAAATGGCACTCTTACAAAATGCTTTGGAACAATTGAATTTGCTTACGCCGGTGATGGCATGATTTAATAAGGTTTGATTTATGATGGTGATGAAATTTGGCGGAACCTCTGTAGGTTCCGCCTCACGTATGAAAGAAGTTGCGCAAATCATTGACCGTGGCGAGCGAGTAATGGTGGTATTGTCGGCCGTATCTGGAACGACAAACAAATTGGTGGAGATTGCACAATCCTTTTCTTCCGGAGAAAAACAAAAAGGACTTGACACGATATCAACATTGGAACAGAGTTATGTGCCAATGTTGCAAGAATTGTTTTCTACCGAAAAAGGGAAAGAAGCGGGAAAAGCAATTTTGGATTTTCATTTTGAATTGTTGCGCTCTTTTGCACGAAACGGATTTGGTTTGCGACAATACAAGGAAGTTTTGGCACAAGGAGAACTCATTTCAACGCAGTTGTTTTACCAATACTTGTTAGAGCAAAATAAAAAGACCGTCTTGCTCAATGCGCTTGATTTCATGCGAATTGATGAGGATGGTGAGCCGCAAATGGAATACATAGCCACGCAGCTTAACGAAAAATTAGCAGAACAAAAAGATGCACAATTGATTGTTACGCAAGGTTTCATTTGTAGAAATCCATTGGGTGAAATTGACAATTTGCAAAGAGGAGGTTCCGATTATTCAGCGTCCTTAATTGGTGCAGCGATAGGAGTGGAGGAGATTCAGATTTGGACCGACATCGATGGCATGCACAATAACGATCCCCGACATGTGGAAGGTACTTTTCCGGTTCGTCACTTGAGTTTTGATGAAGCAGCAGAGTTGGCTTATTTCGGTGCAAAAATTTTACATCCGAGCAGTGTCAATCCCGCAAGAAAAGCTGGAATTCCCGTTCGCTTAAAAAACACCATGCAGCCCGATGCGCTTGGAACCTTGATTTCTTCGCAGTCGGATCCCGGCAATATCAAAGCCATTGCAGCAAAAGATAACATCATCGCCATTCGAGTTGTTTCTAACCGCATGTTTTTGGCCTATGGATTTTTACGCAATGTTTTTGAAGTGTTTGAACGCTATAAAACGCCAATCGACATGATTACCACCTCGGAGGTTGCCGTTTCACTCACCATCGATCAGGATTTGCATCTCGATGCTATTGTGAAGGAATTGGAAACATTTGCTTCACTTGAAATTGATCGTGAAATGAGTATTGTTTCGGTGGTGGGAGATAACCTCGCCGATCGTTCCGGTTCGATCAATGCCGTAGTGCAATCCATGCAAGAGATTCCATTGCGTATGGTGTCCTGTGGTGGAAGTCGGAATAATATTTCCATGCTTATCGAAACCCGTTATAAAATTTCCGCGTTGAAAGCGCTGAATGTCGGATTATTTCAAACCGTTTCTGCCTAATGTTCCAAGCTCAACATCATCAGCAATTTTCGGGAATTCCAACTCCTTTTTATTATTACGATCTCGATTTACTTCGTGCAACGCTGGCTGCATTGCGGAATTCTTCCGATCAATTTGGCTACCATGTGCATTATGCATTTAAAGCCAATACCCATGATGCAGTGCTTGAAGAAATTCGACTTGCCGGATTGGGCGCGGATTGTGTAAGTGGGAACGAAGTCGCTAAAGCCATTGAAGTAGGATTTCCATCCAACAAAATTGTATTTGCAGGTGTGGGAAAAACCGATGAGGAAATTCTTCTGGCACTTCGCAACGATATCTTTTGTTTCAATTGCGAATCCATACACGAATTGGAAGTGATCAATGAACATGCTTCGCGCGAAGGAAAAACAGCACGTGTGGCATTGCGTATCAATCCGAACGTAAATGCGAATACCCATAAATACATCACCACCGGATTAGAAGAAAATAAATTTGGAATTTCCATCGCGCAACTTCCTGATGTCTTGGAAGTTTTGGTGGAATGCAGTCATTTGAAATTGGTTGGCTTGCATTTTCACATCGGATCTCAAATCACCGATTTAACGTCGTTTCGGAACTTATGCAACCGCATCAATGAATTGCAATTGTGGTTCGAAAACCGAAATATTTCTTTGGAACATATCAATGTTGGTGGGGGATTGGGGGTTGACTATCATCATCCTGAATCAAATTCCATCGTCGATTTCAATGCTTATTTCGCTCTATTTCATGAATTTCTCCAGGTAAGAAAACATCAGGAAATTCATTTCGAACTGGGAAGATCCATCGTGGCGCAATCGGGCACGCTGGTTGCAAAGGCGCTGTACCTCAAAGAGGGACAAAAAACGAATTTTCTGATTTTGGATGCAGGAATGACAGAACTGATTCGTCCGGCATTGTACCAGTCCTACCATAAAATCAGAAACCTTTCAGGCGAATTGGAGAACAGAAAAGAAAAAGAATACGATGTGGTTGGTCCCATTTGTGAGTCAACAGATACCTTCGGGAAAAAAGTGCTCTTGCCTGAATCCAAAAGAGGAGATCTTGTTTTAATTCTTACCGCCGGTGCTTATGGTGAAGTAATGGCTTCCAATTACAACCTAAGAGGAAGTGTAAGATCTGTTACCTCCGATGAATTGAAACCGGTTCAGAAGTGAATGTTAATTCCTCCTTTTAGTACAAACCTGTTTTGCAACATGAAACTTTCATTCATTGCGCGTTGACGGTAATCGGATTTGTTTTTCCATTTATTTCCTGAAACAGAAAATTCCAGATTATACCCAAACCATTTGTTTAGCATTTTCT
>JBIKKU010000212.1:0-5802 GCA_044360245.1 Flavobacteriales bacterium
TTAAGTACCTTTGAAGTTCAAAACGCAATTTTATGATGCTCTCAATTTTTCTGGGTGTTTTTGGTCCAATGCAAATGGTTCTTGTATTGGTAGTAGTTCTTCTGTTGTTTGGCGGTAGAAAAATCCCTGAACTCATGCGTGGTCTTGGCCAAGGAATCAAAGAATTCAAGGACGCTTCCAAGGGTGAAGACAAGAACAACGCCAACACCAACAACAATACCACCAACACGCCTACCAATTCCAACGGGAACTGATAATTTCTCTTTTCCATGTCTTTCAAATCTTTTTCGGAAATCCGAAGTGCCATTGCTTCGGGTAACACCACAGTTGTTTCGCTTACCGAACACTACCTGAACGCCATTGAGGAAAAAAAACACCTCAACGCATTTCTCGAAGTTTTCCGCGATTCCGCACTCGAAAAAGCACGCGCCGTTGATGCAAAAATCGCTGCCGGAACTGCCGGAAAATTAGCGGGAATGGTCATTGCATTGAAAGACAATATCTGCTACAAGGGACATAAAGTCTCTGCTTCATCACACATTCTGGAAGGGTTTGAATCGCTTTTCGATGCAACGGTTACCGAACGTTTATTGCGTGAAGATGCCGTTATCATTGGCCGTTGCAATTGCGATGAATTTGCCATGGGATCTTCCAACGAGACTTCCTACTATGGCAAAGTGCTCAATCCATTAAATGAAAAATGCGTGCCCGGTGGTTCATCGGGTGGTTCTGCAGTGGCTGTTGCGGCAGGACTTTGCACGGTTGCTCTTGGATCCGATACCGGCGGAAGTATTCGTCAGCCTGCTTCTTTTACCGGAATCGTTGGGGTGAAACCAACTTACGGACGTGTTTCACGTTACGGTTTGCTGGCGTACGCTTCTTCATTCGATCAGATTGGTCCGTTCAGCAATAACGTGGAAGACGCGGCATTGGTCATGGAAGTGATTTCCGGAGCGGATGATTTCGATTCCACGGTTTCACAAAAACCTGTCCCCTCTTACACTTCAGAATTGCAAGCGAGCGGTAAATTCCGCATTGCCTATATCAAAGAATGCCTGGAAAGTCCGGGCTTAAATCCCGAAGTGAAAGCCGCAATGGAAGCTACATTCGAGCGTTTGCGTGCTATGGGACATACCATTGAAGCTGTTGATTTTCCTTACCTCGACCAATTGGTTCCGACGTATTATGTACTCACCACAGCCGAAGCTTCAAGTAATTTGGCGCGCTACGATGGTGTACATTACGGATACCGCAGCAAGGCCAGCACCGATGTCGATAGCACTTATCGCCTCTCCCGTTCCGAAGGTTTTGGCAAGGAAGTAAAACGAAGAATCATGCTTGGCACGTTTATTCTGAGCGCAGGATATTACGATGCTTATTATACCAAAGGATTAAAAGTTCGTCGCGTTATCCGCGATAAAACCCGCGAAATCCTGAAGTCTTACGATTTCATTCTAACACCGACAACGCCTAACGTGGCATTCGAATTCGGACAAAAAAGCGGTGATCCGGTTGAAATGTACCTGGAGGACATTTTCACGGTTCAGGCCAATCTTGCCGGTGTGCCCGCTATCTCCATTCCAATGGGGAATAGTTCCAAAAACCTGCCGATGGGATTGCAAATTATGGCCGGTGATTTTCGCGAAGGGGCCATGTTCAGCCTTGCGAAATCTTTGGAGAAATAATCGCTGATTTAGTTTCAATTCCTGAATTAACCGCTGATTTTCAGTTGTTTTCTGTTCATTTCATTGCGGAAAACTCCAACCTGAGGTTATCAACAACTGTTCATATTTTTGCCTATATTCACGTCCCGTAAAAGGCACCTGCAAGGAACCTTTTCGCCTACATCAAGCGTTTAACCAAAATAACACTTAGGATGATGAAGCAATTAGGGGCCGTGCTGTTAGTGTTGTGTTTTTGCTTTTCTGCAAAAGCCAATGAAGGTGTAGATACTTCAGGTATCCGCCACGATGATCCGATCGTATCCATGATCGATAGTATGACGACATTGAAATTCCTGGAAGGAGTGAAGTACTCTTCCAAGGCCAACAAGTACAACTATCCCAACGACAGTATTCCTCAATTTTCGGAAGCGGTTTACAAACAGCGCATCAAAAAGCTGGACCAAAAAACACCCATGGAGTTTTTGTACAACGATAAAGTACAAGCCTACATTCAACTTTACGCTTTCCGTTACCGCAAGTACTCGCAAATGATTTTGGGCATGACAGAAATTTATTTCCCCATGTTCGAGCAACAATTGGATAAATATGGAATTCCACTGGAATTGAAATACCTCCCAATTGTTGAATCTGCATTGAACCCCAGAGCTAAATCACCTGCAGGTGCGATGGGACTTTGGCAATTCATGCTTCCTACAGGAAAAATGTTTGGTCTGGAAGTAAATTCCTTAATCGACGAGCGTTGCGATCCCATCAAGGCGACCGAGGCAGCTTGTAAATATTTGAAATACCTTCATTCCCTTTACAAAGACTGGAACATGGCGCTGGCCGCATACAATGCCGGACCGGGAACGGTAAACAATGCCATTCGTCGCTCTGGTGGAAAAACGACGTATTGGGAAATCTATAATTACCTGCCCAAAGAAACACAAGGTTATGTTCCTGCCTTCATTGGTGTGAATTATGTTTTCAATTATGCGCAAGAACACAATATGTATCCGGTTGAACCACGCATGCGCTATTTCGAATACGACACTGTGGTGGTGAAACAAGAACTTAACATGAGTTCCATTGCAGATGTTTTGGGTATATCCATGGAAGAATTGCAATGGCTGAATCCGGTTTACAAAACCAACATCATCCCAAAATTCGACCACAAAAAAACATACATCTACTTACCTAAAGACAAAGTAGGCGATTTCCTGGTGAACGAAGACAGCATCTACAACCATAACCGTCGTCCGGATGCCGAAGCTATTCTTGCTTCCGAAAAAGTACACGTGGTAAAGAGTGGTGAATTGCTCAGCAGCATCGCAGCGAAACATCAAGTCAGCGTTGCCGATATCAAACGTTGGAACAACCTCAAATCGAATTCGGTTTACAAAGGACAAAAACTCGTTATCCGCAACAGTGAAGCCGGTAACGAACAAAGCAATCCGAATAACAATAATGTGGCACAAACCGACGTTAAATCCAACACGGACAGCAACTCAGGAACCACAGCTCAGAAAACTTCAACCACGAGCACTTCGAAAACAGGCACCACCAAAACTTACACCGTTAAAAGCGGAGATACACTTTGGGTGATTGCACAGAAGTACAATGTTTCGGTGGATGAAATCAAAAGAGCCAACGGAATGAAAGGAAATGGATTGCAGGCCGGACAAAAACTAAAAATCCCGGTAAAAGGAAATGGCTAAAATAACCACACTCTTCACGCTTCTCACTGTTTTATTGCTTAGCTCCTGCGATGAAGGAGAAATGAAAAAACGCATGCTCACTTCCAATGGAAAGTCGGGCGAAGTCGTTGTTGTAATGCCCAAAGGCATGTGGGAAGGGAAACTAGGCGACACCTTGCGTAATACTTTGGAAAGCTATTGCATTGGATTACCGCAGGCAGAATCGCGATTTGACATCGGTCATTACGATCCATCCGAATTTACCGACGCCGTTTCACACCACCGCAACTTGGTGATGTTCGAATTTGAGGACAAGTATTATCCTGCAAAAGTGGAAATTCAAAACGATGGATACGCTTTCAACCAATTGTTGGTGCGCGTTCTTGCTCAAGACGAATCCGAAGCATTGGCCATCTTCAGCAAAAGCGCCAAAGAAATTGCAAAGCGCATTGACGAAAAAGAAAGAGAACGCTTAATCGATTTGCATGTGGAAAAGGGCGCTCCTACAGCCTCTAAAACCATTGCCGATAAATACAACATTCAACTGTCCTTACCCGAAGGATCATCCATCTCCGAAGACCGCGGAAACTTTTTGTGGATCCAACGCGACCGCATGAAATATGTCAACGGAACCGCACATGATGTGGACCAAGGGATTTTCGTTTATTTCTATCCTTATACCAACGACAGTACTTTCACGTTGGAATACTTATTGAAAGTTCGCGATTCCGTTTGCAAGAAAAACGTTCCGGGCCCTATCGATGGTTCTTATATGTCCACCGAACGAGATCCTGCTTTTTATCCCGTAGCCGAAGAAATCAGTCTCAATGGAAAATATGCGATGGTCATTCGCGGATTGTTCAGGACCGAAAACTATTATTACGGCGGACCATTCATCAGCATTTCAACCTACGATGAAGCACGTCAGCGCATTGTTACAATCGACTGCTATACACACGCACCAAAATTCTCTAAACGCGAATACATTCGTGAGTTGGAAGCGGTTTGCTATTCGCTGAGCTTTCCTGCTGCCAAATGATAGTACTGGATCTTATCCTACTAATTCCCATTCTCATCGGCACCTGGCTCGGTTTTAGAAACGGATTCATCATTACCATCACCACCCTACTTGCCTTTATTGGCGGAACCTACGCAGGATTGTGGTTTTCGGAAACCGTTTCCGGATTCATTCAATCGATGATGTCATCCCCGCATCCTTACGTCCCTTTAATTTCATTTTCAATTTGCTTCTTGGCTGTTTGTGCTTTGGTGTTTTTCATCGGCAAATGGGCACAACGCTTATCGAAAATTGTTTTGTTGGGTGCTCTGGATAAAATTGCAGGAGGAATATTCGGTCTAGTGCAAAGCACCTTATTGGTTGCTATTGCATTGATGGTGATTGATTCATTTCTATTTCAAAACAATCCGCAAGCAGCAACATGGAAAGAACAATCCTTGCTCTACACCCCACTTACTTCACTTGCCGATTTCCTGGTACCTTCGTTAAAAGAACACCTCAACATCTTACAACAACTGAAAGAAATTCAAGGATAGAGGTAAGGTTCATTGTTCGAAATCATCATTCGGATATTACGCAATACACGTTTCATGTAGATTCTCCAATACACTCTGGTAAACAGCCAATTCAATGGATAGAAATACCATTTGGAGGAATGCAAAGTGTAGGTATAAATAATCTGAATGCGCTGTTCAGATAATTCGTTTGTGGTCCATTCACCCGTGAACTTGGTGAATCCCATCATTTGCATTTTAAATCCATCGACCTCAATTTTCCAATACTTATTTTCGATGCGCTCCAGAACATGATCCATCGAAACTTCGCCCCCGGCAAACACCCATGATTTCTGTGCAAATACACGTTTTGAACTTCCCGGTTTTCCCCAATTTTCATCTTCGGTGCAATGTGTAACACGAGGCATTGGACCATAACCGGTGTGCACCTTGCTTACATCAGACAGCATTGGTGTTTTAAAGGCCTGTTCTAAGGAGCAATGGTAAATGGTTCGGACGGTAACTTTGGTGCGCATAAAAAGGAAATTTTTACAATCCTAATACAATTCACCGAAAACAAAATTGCTCTAAAACAATTTCTGCATTTATTTTAATCGAGCACGAATGCGACTCAATGTAGAAGGCGTAACTCCGATAAATGATGCCAAATGTTTTAAGGGAACACGCTGCAACAAAGCCTTATGGGATGCCAATTTTAGATACCTTTCTTCTGCAGTGCTGTTTTGCATGGCATGAAACATGGGAATACCCTCCACCAAAACTTCTTCCCAAATTTTACGGAATACCAAATTAAAATCCGGAATACGCTCATAAAGTTTTTCAAGATCAGTTTTGCTGATGTACAACATTTCAACATCTTCCATCGCTTCCAAAAAACAAAGCGATGCTTGTCCGCTTAAAAAACTATA
>JBIKKU010000018.1:0-19736 GCA_044360245.1 Flavobacteriales bacterium
AGCAATTGCGGCAGTTTTTACAATCGTCGCCATGAAGGCAGTCACACCTGTTGGTGCACCTTGATAAACATCCGGAGCCCAAAAATGAAATGGAGCCGCAGAAAGTTTAAACAACATGGCACAAAGCATAAATACCACTCCCGTATACAACATCGCAGGAGAAACTATTGCACCGGCCATCACCCTGTTCTGAATCATTTGAATATCGAAAGATCCGGTGGCTCCGTAGACCAATGCAATTCCAAACAGCAACACCGCCGAAGCGAATGATCCCATGATGAAATATTTGAAAGCAGATTCATTCGAACTCAAACTGCTTTTATTTGACCCGGCTAAAACGTAAACAGGAATAGATAGAATTTCGACACCGAGAAACAACATGGCCATGTTGGCATAACCGGCAAGAATTACTGCTCCGGTGATAGCAAAAACAGAAAGCGAAAGATGATCACTTTCGGAAGTTTCTTTAAGATCAAAATTACGCGACATTAAAAACCACAAAAACGCAGCAGCAAGAATTAAAATGGAAAACCATACACCCATGCCATCAAAAAACAACATGCGGTTGTACCATTTACCTTCTTCAATGGTTGTTGGAATTTTGTGCGCCTCATCAGCCATTCCCTGAAACAATGGTGCAAGACTGCCGTCTCCCGACCATAGGTAGGAAACAGCCATACCAAGTGCGGCAAGAATACCGACAATCACCAAAGGAAAAAGGGCCTTTCTCAAACGGAAAATTTCCGAAAGAAGAATAAGTACGCCGAGTCCGATTAAAACAAGAATGATTTTCATATTAAAAATGCGCTTTGGGGCGTTTGTTCAATTAATTAATTCAGGTTTCCGTAAATGTGTTGGATGTTTTCGTTGATAACACCAAGAATAGGTTCCGGATAAATTCCAAAAAGAAGTGTAGCAACAGCAACAATCATCAGCACCACTTTTTCATTCGTATCCAGCGCTCGAAAACTTGAAGTCAGGGCATTGGTTTCTCCCAACATGATGGTTTGAAAACTTCGCAACATATACACCGCACCAAGAATAATGGTGAGTCCTGCAACAGCGGCGGCAACTGCAGAATATTGCACAATTCCGTTGATCAATAAAAACTCACCCACAAAACCGGATGTAAGTGGCAATGCAACTGCACCCATCATGATGATAAGGAAAAGGGATGTGAATTGACGAGAAGTATTTCGAATACCTCCCATTTTATGAATGTCGAATGTGCCTGTGCGCACAAAAAGAATATCAGCAATAAGGAACAATCCGATTACACTAATACCGTGTGCAAACATTTGTGCAACTGCTCCGGCTAAAGCTTCAGGATTTTCAACTGCACCTTCAGCATTGAATTTGAGCGCAAAAACACCGGCAGAAATTAAACCTACGTGAGCAATTGAAGAATAAGCAATCAATCGTTTGTAATCTTTTTGTGTCATGGCCATAATCGAAGCATACACGATGCTGATGATAGAAAGGACCAAGGCAGTGAATCCCCATTCCTGAAATCCTTGAGGAGCTAAAGGAATCAACCAACGGATCAAACCGAAGGTTCCCATTTTAAGCATGATACCCGAAAGCAACATGGTACCTGCTGTTGGTGCGTTGGTATAAGTGTCGGGTTGCCAGGTATGAAAAGGAAACACAGGCATCTTAATGGCGAAGGCAAGAAACAATCCCCAGAAAATCCACGCTTGCTCTTGCGGTGAAAGCAAGGATGCAGCGAGGTACATGGAATGTATGTCGAAATTTAGCGTTCCAAATTTTCCCGTATGCAAGTACACATAAATAAGTGCGGCAAGCATAAACAAAGAACCAACCAAAGTGTAGAGGAAGAATTTAAATGTGATTTTCCCTCTGTTTTCTCCACCCCAAAATCCGCAGATGAAATAAATCGGAATCAAGGCCAATTCCCAGAACATGTAAAACAAAAATCCATCACGCGCGGCAAATACTCCAATCAAGGCCGATTGCATCATTAAAATCAATGCGTAAAAAGTATTGGAGTGCTCGTATTTGTGCGAGAAACTACTTAGGATAATGAGCGGTGTGAGGAATGCAGTTAGCAATACCATCACCATACTAATTCCATCTAAGGAAACATGGAAATTGGTTCCAATGGTTTTGATCCAGGAGACATTGACCGAAAGCAATGCTGCGTTTGCCGGATCGTGACGTAAAATATAATACGCCACAAGCGTAAGAAGAAAAACAACGACAGAACCAGCCAGAGCAATTCGTTTGGCGCCATCACCTTTTACGAGGAAAAGGACGAGTGACAATAAAAGCGGCAGTCCAATGAGAGATGCGAGTATCATAATGTTTCAGCCAATTCGGTTTCAGTAAATAAGAATTAACAATGCTGCAATCAAAGCAAGCGTCATGACGAAAATGTAGAATCCGATTTTTCCGGTTTGTGCCTGACGAATCAATGATCCACATTCGGTCACTGCCCATCCTACACCATTCACCATTCCATCCACAATGCGCAACTCCATAAATCGATAACCGTAATCTGCAATTACGTCGAGTGGTTTGCGGATCAGTGCATCGTAAATTTCATCTACATTATATTTGTGGTACACCAGTTTTTTGAAACCGGAGAGTTTTTCAGGATCACCCGGAACTGATTTATTTTTCATGAAAATACTATGCGCCATCATGATGGAGAAAATGGCAGCCGCAACTGCAATACCCATCATCAATAATTCATGCGCAACGGAGGCATGATGATTTCCTCCCATGAAAAGTGTTGCTTTTCCAACAACCGGAGCGAGATAGCCTGCAAGCCAATGTGCACCATGAATAAGAGGAATGCCGAGTAATCCACCAAAAATGGAAAGTACTGCAAGCACCATCAATGGAAAGGTCATGGTTGAAGGAGACTCATGCAAATGTTCTTTTTGCTCTTTGGTTCCTCTGAACTCACCTTTGAACGTAAGGAAATACAAACGGAACATGTAGAAGGCAGTCATCATTGAACCAACCAAACCAATTACCCAATACACCGGGTTGTGTGCATAGGCATGAGCCAAAATTTCGTCCTTGGAAAAGAATCCTGAAAATGGAGGAATACCGGAAATGGCAATCGTACCAATTAAAAAAGTAAGGTGCGTAACAGGAAGAACTTTTTGCAAGCCACCCATTTTGCGAATGTCTTGTTCTCCACTTACAGCATGGATTACAGAACCTGCACCGAGGAATAAGAGTGCTTTAAAAAACGCATGTGTCATAACATGAAATACCGCTCCGGTATAGGCTCCGACACCCAGACCGAGGAACATAATTCCAAGCTGACTAACTGTTGAATAAGCAAGAACTTTTTTGATATCGTTTTGGAACAATCCAATCGTTGCAGCAAAAAGCATCGTTGCAGCTCCAACAATCGCGACCACTTCAGAAGCGATTTCGGCATGAGCAAAAATCAAACTTGAACGCGCAATCATGTAAATACCTGCAGTCACCATTGTTGCTGCGTGAATGAGTGCAGAAACAGGAGTCGGACCGGCCATCGCATCGGGAAGCCAGGTGTAGAGCGGAATTTGAGCACTCTTACCGCAAGCACCAATGAACAACAAAATACCGATGGTGTTCATCAACAATTTTGCCTCACCTGTAACGGCAGACATTTTACTAAACACAGCATTGTAATCGAGTGTTCCAAATGTGGTAAAAATCAAAATCATTCCGAGCAGGAAACCAAGGTCACCAATACGGTTCACGATAAATGCTTTTTTTGCCGCATTGTTGTAATCCATGTTTTTGAACCAGAATCCAATCAACAAATACGAACACAATCCAACACCTTCCCAACCTACAAACATCAACAAGTAACTATCGCCCATCACCAGCAATAGCATGAAGAAGACAAACAAATTGAGGTAAGCAAAGAACCTGTCGTACTTGTCATCATCGTGCATATACCCCATAGAGTAAACATGGATGAGGAATCCGATTCCTGTAATAATCAAAAGGAATAAGGAAGAAAGCGGATCAATCAAAAAGGAAAAGGAAACATGGAAATCGCCGACATGGATCCAATTCAGAACGGTTACTGTTTCCGATTTACCACCTAGCGTAAAGAAAACACCAAGCGACAAAAGAAATGAGCCGAGGACACTACCGGAACCAATCATGCTGACCAGTCCGTGTGAAAGTTTTTTTCCTCCAAAAGCAATGATCGCAAATCCGATCAATGGCAGCAGGGGAATTAACCAGGCGAGTTGTATCATAGGTAATGTATTATGCTGTTCAATTAATTAATTATCCTTTCAACTTACTGAGGAAATCGATGTCGGTGGTTTTGGTATTTCGGTATATCATCATCAGAATGGCAAGTCCGACTGCAACCTCAGCAGCAGCAACCGCCATAATGAAGAACACGAATACTTGTCCGTTTGGATCGTTATGGTAAGAAGAAAATGCAACCATCAACAGGTTCACTGCATTCAACATAAACTCGATGCTCATCAAAATGATAATGGCATTCTTGCGGAATAAAACACCAAGCACACCAATTCCAAAAAGAATGGATGCAAGTACCACATACCAATGCGGCGGAATCACCTGTGCGGCTGTTCGTCCGAGTTCAGGGATGGATTGAATCATTGTAGTCTCCATTATTTAGCAGTCTTTTTTCCGAGCATCACTGCACCAACCATTGCGGCCAAGAATAACACGGATGAAATTTCAAAAGGAATGAGGAAGTCACTGAAAAGTACTTTACCCAAATTACTTACCAAGCCAATGTTTCCATCGAGATTGGCAGGTTGCGGAATGCTGTCTGCAGAACGAAGCGCACCAATCAGGGTGATCATTAAAACTCCCGCAGCCACAACAGCAGCCATTTTAATGTTGATGGCTTTTTGAGGTTCGGTTTCTTTATTCAGATTGAGCATCATGATGACAAACAAGAACAACACCATGATGGCTCCTGCATAAACAATAATGTGAACTGCAGCAAGAAACTGTGCATTCAACAAGATGTAATGACCTGCAATGGCAAAAAAAGCAACGATCAGTGCAAGCACACTATAAACAGGATTCCTCGCAAAAATCACGGCTAAACCACTTACAATGGTGATCAGCGACAAGACAATAAATAAAATTTCAGTAATGGTCATGAGTAGGATATTCGCGGTTAGTGTCCAGATTTTTTCTCGATCTTTCTATTCGGATCGAAGGTTTGATTGTGTGCAAACTCCGGATGTGTTTTGAACTCGAGAACTTTTTCAGTCTGACGTTTGGAAACATCCACGCGCTCACGCAAATCAATTCCTTCTACAAGTTTATCTTTACCATAGATAAAATCCTTGCGGTTAAATTCTGTTGGAACAATTCGGTCGGTAAGGAAAATAGCTTCTTTGGGACAAGCCTCTTCGCAAAGTCCACAGAAAATGCAACGCAACATATTGATTTCATAAGTCACCGCATATTTCTCTTCACGGTACAAATGCTCCTCACCTTTTCGGCGCTCACCTGCAGTCATGGTAATGGCTTCGGCAGGACAAGCAACGGCACATAAGCCACAAGCAGTACAACGTTCAGCTCCTTTCTCATCGCGTTTCAACACGTGCTGGCCGCGATAAACAGGAGACACCGGACGAACTTTTTCAGGATAGCTGATGGTTGCCTTGCGCTTAAAAAAGTGCGACATGGTAATCATCATCCCTTTGAAAATGGCCGGGAGATAAAGACGTTCAACAAAGGTCATTTCCTTTTTGGAAACTACCTGAGATCTATTTGACAATGATTGCATAGTTCTTATTTCAAACAATGAACATTAAACATTACCGGTGAAGAACATGATTAGTCCTGTCACAATCAAATTGACAATGGAAAGCGGAATCAAAATTTTCCAACCCAAATTCATCAATTGGTCATAACGGAAACGCGGAACTGTCCAGCGAATCCACATAAACACGAAAATGAAGAAAATGGTTTTTGCAAACATGAAGAGTACTCCGAGGATAGCCACCAAATTCGGATCGGAAATGGATTCCATGAACGGAAAATTGTATCCTCCAAAAAAGAAGAGCGACATCACGGCAGAAGAAACAAACATATTGATGTATTCTGCGAAAAGGTAGAATCCAAGTTTCATGGAAGAATACTCGGTATGGTATCCACCAACAAGTTCTGTTTCACATTCAGGAAGGTCGAAAGGAGTACGGTTTGTTTCAGCAAGCGCACAGATAAAGAATATTAAAAAAGTCAGCGGGTTTTTAAAGAAGTTCCAAGTAAACCAACCTGCTTCTCCATCCCAAAAACCATGTTGTCCTGCCGCTATTTCGGAAGTATTTAAAGTACCTGTTGTCATGATTAAAGTAATTACGGCAACACCCATGGCAACTTCATAAGAGATCATTTGCGATGAAGCGCGCAAAGCTCCAAGCAATGCGTATTTGTTATTCGAAGCCCACCCTCCGATCATGATTCCGTACACACCAATGGAAACTACTCCAAGAAGATAAAGTACACCAATGTTCACATCGGCAACTTGCAGTGGATATTCTTCTCCACCAATGTTCAGGGAAGGTCCCCAAGGAATTACAGCACTTGTCATTAGCGCTGTCATCATCCCCAAAGATGGTCCAAGAATAAAAAGGAATTTGTTGGAGACGTTCGGAATGATTTCCTCTTTCATGAACATTTTTACACCGTCGGCCAATGGCTGAAGAATACCGAATGGTCCCGCGCGGTTTGGACCAACACGGTCTTGCAAAAACGCGGCAACTTTTCTTTCAGCGTAAGTGGAATACATGGCGATTACCAATGAAATCACAAACACACCTATTACCAAAAACAAGGGGTACCAGGGGAAAGAAAACAACAACATAGAAAGTGTCATATCGTGTGTGTTAATGGTCTTTAATGCTTATTTCTTTTTCGACTGGAGGTTTTTCAATTGTTGTGTTGTCTCCACTTTGATTGCCGACAATTCATAATGGTTGGCAGAAATCACCGAATGACGATCAATATGTGCAGGTCCGTCAATTTTCCAATCCGAAGTTTTCTTGTGCTCAAAACGACAGCTGTTGCAAATCCATCCGGTTTTTCCTTCTTCACTGTCCTCTACCTCACCCCACTGATCTTTACGTGCAGTAACGCGGAGCACTTCTTCCCCTTTGTACCACAACCTTACTTTGCCACAACATTTATCGCAATCACGATGCGCATCAACAGGCTTGGTAAACCAAACACGACTTTTAAATCGGAATGTTTTATCTGTAAGCGCTCCAACCGGACAAACATCAATCACGTTTCCTGAAAAATCATTTTCAATGGACTTCTCGATGTAAGTTGAAATTTCTGCCACTTCACCGCGGTTCAATACACCGTGCACGCGACCATCAGTAACCTGATCGGCCGTTTTAACACAACGGTAGCACAAAATACAACGGTTCATGTGCAATTGAATGTATGGTCCGATATCACGCTTTTCAAACGTGCGACGTTCGAAATCGTAACGCGTTCCTGCAGCTCCATTTTCGTAGCCCAAATCCTGAAGGTGACACTCACCTGCCTGGTCACACACCGGACAATCCAATGGATGATTGAGCAACAAAAACTCTACAACACCTTTACGTGCTTCGAGCACTTCCGGAGAAGTGTAGTTCACGACTTCCATTCCATCCATAACTTCTGTGCGACAAGATGCCACAGGTTTTGGCATTGGATTAGGATTATCGTTATTCATTTTAGTAACACGTACAATACATGTGCGACAGTATCCACCTGAAGTTTTCAGTTTGGAATAATAACACATGGCAGGAGGTGCTACATGCTTGCCGAGCATACGTGCTGCCTGCAAGATGGTAGTTCCTCTTGGTACTTCGATTTCGTGGCCGTCAATGGTAACTTTTGGCATATCGTATCAAATTGTTCCGAAAAATCGGATCATAATTAATCGTGTACTTTTTCGTTTCTCAAGTTGAAATAATGTTTTTCATCCTTGATGGCATTCGGATTCTTGATGTACTCTTCGAACTCAGCACGGAAGTGACGAATTGCAGAAGCAACAGGCCATGATGCAGCATCACCAAGCGGACAAATGGTTTTACCATCAATCTTACTTTGAACATCCCACAACAAATCCACATCACCTTGCTTACCGTGACCTTCAATAATTCGGTGCAGAATACGTTCCATCCAACCTGTTCCTTCGCGACAAGGAGAACATTGTCCGCAAGATTCATGATGATAGAAACGTGAAAAATTCCAAAGGTTTTTTACCACAGATGTTGTTTCATCCATTACGATAAATCCGCCGGAACCTAACATTGTACCGGTAGCAAATCCGCCATCTGCAAGCGATTCATAGCTCATCAAACGAGGTTCACCTTTGGCGGTTTTAAGAAACAATTCAGCCGGCAGAATAGGAACGGATGATCCACCTGCAACAACTGCTTTTAATTTTTTTCCGTTTCGAATTCCACCGCAATATTCTTCGGAGTAAAGGAATTCCTCAACCGGGAGTCCGAGTTCAATTTCGTAAACACCGGGTTTATTGATGTGTCCGCATGCAGAAATCAATTTTGTTCCGGTCGATTTTCCGATTCCGATTTTTGCATATTCATCGCCACCCATTGCCAAAATAGGAACTGTAGCTGCAATGGTTTCCACATTGTTTACTACAGTCGGTCTTCCCCACAAACCTGCTACTGCCGGGAATGGTGGTTTAATACGTGGATTACCGCGTTTCCCTTCGAGTGATTCAATCAATGCAGTTTCTTCTCCACAGATGTATGCTCCTCCACCGGGCTGAACAAAAAGGTCGAGATCGTAACCTGTACCCATGATGTTTTTCCCAAGATATCCGGCTGCATAAGCTTCTGCGATTGCTTTTTCAAGGATATGATAAACATACAAAAGTTCACCACGGATGTAAATGAAGGATGTATTTGATCCTAATGCATAACTTGAAATGATCATCCCTTCAATAAGGATGTGTGGTTTGGTTTGCATCAGGAACCTGTCCTTGAAAGTTCCTGGTTCAGATTCATCGGCATTACAAACCAAATGGCGCGGAACGCCTTCGGGTTTTGCAATGAATCCCCATTTCATTCCGGTTGGAAAACCTGCACCACCGCGACCGCGAAGTCCGGATTTTTTAACCTCTTCTACAATCTCTTCAGGTTTCATTTTAAGTGCTTTCTCCAGCGATTTGTAACCGCCGTTAGCACGATACCCTTCGATTGTATTGATGCCGGGTGCTTTGATGTTTTCGAGAAGCAGTTGCTTGCCCATAGCTCGTCAATTATCCTTTGATGTGTTTTTTGTCCCAATGTGTTTTGCGCTGACCGGATGCTTTGTAGTCATCCAACATTTTATCGGTCTTTTCGAAATCCATGAATTCATGGTAAGTTTCACCAACCTGAATTACGGGCGCACTTCCGCAGGCAGCAAGGCATTCAACTGTTTTCAGTGTAAACATGCCATCGGCTGTGGTTTCTCCGTCTTTAATGTGTAAACGCTTTTCAATATGTTTTACCAAATCTTCGGCACCGCACAACCAGCATGGACCGGTACGGCAAACTTCAATCAGGCATTTTCCTACCGGTTTTAAATTGAACATGGAGTAAAACGATGCTACTTCATACACTTCAATAGGCTTGATGTGAAGAATGGAAGCAACATAATCCATGGTTTCAGGACTCAACCAACCATCAAATTCCATTTGCGCCAAATGCAACAACGGAAGTAAAGCTGACTTCTGTTTTCCTTCGGGATAACGGCTAATGATGCGTTGCACCACCACCATCGTTTCTTCTGAAAATTTTATTTCTTGCGACATGTTGTCGGTTTTATTCGTTAAGCGTCCAATTCTCCGGCGATCACATTCATACTGGACATGGTCAGGATCGCGTCCGACAGCATGCCACCTTTAATGATTTCCGGATATGCTTGATAATAAATGAAGCAAGGTCTGCGCAAATGCAAACGGAATGGCGATCTTCCTCCATCACTGATTAAATAAAAACCAAGCTCCCCATTTCCGCCTTCCACTGCATGATACACTTCTCCAACAGGAACATCGGTTTCACCCATGACAATTTTGAAATGGTAAATAAGCGCTTCCATTTTGCTGTAAACATTTTGTTTTTCTGGAAGGAAGAACTCAGGAACTTCAGCATGCCAAAGAGGTTCTTTGCGATCCACTTTCGCAATGGCTTGTTTAATAATGCTGAAAGATTCCCACATTTCTTTTTGACGCACCATAAAACGATCGTAAACATCGCCTTGTGTTCCAACAGGAATGATGAAATTAAAATCTTCGTAAGATGAATATGGATTCATCACACGTACATCGTAATCCACTCCTGTTGCGCGTAAATTCGGTCCGGTGAATCCGTAATCCAATGCCATTTGTGAACTTACCGGTCCGGCATTGATGGTACGGTCCATAAAAATCCTGTTGCGTTCCAAAAGACTTTCAAATTCTTTCAATGCAGCAGGGAAATGTTTCATGAAATAATCGATACGCTCCCAAGCCTTTTCAGGCCATTGACGCTCGAATCCACCGATGCGTCCCATATTGGTGGTTAAACGCGCACCTGAAATTTCTTCGAAGATTTCATATATCATTTCACGCCATTGGAAAATATAAGTGAATCCGGTAAGTGCACCGGTATCCACACCAATAACTGAATTGCAAATGATATGATCTGCCAAACGCGCAAGTTCCATCACAATAATGCGCATGTATTCCACACGTTTGGGCAACTGAACTTTCAGCAGCTTTTCAACTGTCATGTGCCACCCCATGTTGTTGATTGGGGATGAACAATAGTTCATGCGATCGGTGAGTGTGGTGATTTGGTTGTACGGACGACGTTCGGCAATCTTTTCGAATGCTCGGTGAATGTATCCGATGGTAGGTTCTGCTTCAACGATAATTTCTCCGTCCATTTTAAGAATGTTCTGGAAAATACCGTGTGTTGCGGGATGCGTCGGACCAAGATTAAGTGTGGTATACACTTTTTCTTCTCCGCCGGGGGCATAAATTTTTTCAGGAGTTTGCGCCATTGCTTTTTGTATTATCTGCCAAACATACTGTCGTTCTTATCGTCGCGCGTCGGATCCTCTAGAGGGAATTCCTTTCGCATGGGATAACCATGGAAATCGTCCATGTTTAATATTCTGCGCAAATCAGGGTGACCATTAAATCTGATTCCGAAAAAATCATATTCCTGACGTTCCATCCAATTTGCTGTAGGCCATAATGCTGTTACACTATGCGTGTGTGCATCTTTTTCCGGAAAAAAAGTTTTGATTCGGATGCGTGTATTTTGCGGCATGTTGTGCAACTGGTACATCACTCCCATTTCATGTCCAACCTGATCGGGATAATGCAATCCGCAAAGCGTGGTAAGAAAATGAAAGTTGAGGTTTTGATCTTCTTTCAGAAATTGAAGAATTTCAAAAGCCTTTTCACGCTTCACCTGAAAACAGGGGAAGTCATACTCAATGGAGGAAGAAAAAATGCTTTCCCCGAATCGATCCTTCAAGCGCTGTAAAACAGTATCGTGAAGGTTTTGAACTTGTTCTGCGGTTGCAACAGCCATATGGACTTTCGCTTAATATGTTTTATTCAATTCCGTATTTATTCATGAGCGCTTTGTATTCCGGAGAATCGCGACGGCGCAAAGATTCGGACTCCACAAGTTTTTGAATGTCCAAAATCCCTTGAATAACTTGTTCCGGACGCGGGGGGCAACCCGGAATGTAAACGTCCACAGGAATGATTCGATCAATACCTTGCAATACGCTGTAAGTATCGAAAATTCCACCGGATGATGCGCATGCACCCATGGCCAATACCCAACGTGGTTCTGCCATTTGCTCATATACTTGCTTGAGAACAGGTCCCATTTTTTTTGAAATGGTTCCCATCACCATCAGCAAGTCTGCCTGACGCGGTGAAAAACTTAAGCGTTCTGAACCGAAACGAGCAAGGTCGTAATGCGATGCCATGGTGGCCATGAATTCAATTCCACAACAAGATGTGGCAAAGGGCAATGGCCAAATTGAATTCTTCCTTGCTAGTCCAACAACTTTGTCCAGACGTGTCGCCATAAAGCCGGGTCCTTCAATACCATCAGGCTTTTCTGCGATTTCAATTTTTGAGTTATTCGTTACAGTTTCACTCATAATTCCGTGTTTTGTCTATGACTAACGGTTGAAATTTTTGTTTTGTTCAAAGATTAATCGTCCCATTTTAAAGCTCCCTTGCGCAGGATGTAATAGAACCCTACAAGGAACAGGAGAATAAAAGTCATCATGGAAAACAATCCGATGGCACCTAAACCTTCTTGAGGTCCCGCAGCTCCATCGGGATCGGCAAAATTTACTGCCCATGGATACATGAAAATAACCTCAACGTCGAACAAGACGAAAAGGATGGCTACCAGAAAATATTTTACGGAAAAAGGAACGCGGGCATTTCCCTGAACTTCGATACCACATTCGAAGGTTTCGAGTTTTTTCTTGGTTTTGCGGCGTGGACCGAGCAAGTGTGTAACCACCATTGTAGTACCAACAAATCCGGCAGCAACCAGGAACGTAAAAAGGATGGGTAAATAACCTGCAGCGCTTTGTGACATAGGTTGAAAATTTTTCGCGTCAATTCAAATGTTCTGTGACTTTTAGCACCAAGAGGAGGCTGAAAGCGGGGTAAAATTAAATAATAATCCAAACCTAGCACGGTTTTGACAGGATTAATCGATGGGTTAAAAAAAACAGCAGATGAAGTTGAGGAATAGGTTTGTAAACGTTCTGATTATCAAACAAAAACAAGATGAATCTCGTTAACAACTTTCACAAAAAAATGAAAATTACAATCATAGTCATGACGAAACCCTGAAAAAGCAAATCAATTTGTTCCGTTCTGCTTTTCCGCGGAATACTTTACGAAATTCCAAATCCGCTTATTTATTCATGTCCAATTTCGCTTGAATGAGAAAACAGGATTTTGTTTAACAGGATAATTACTTACAGTTATCCATGTTTTTACTCATTTCCCATAAGAATTCGTTGCAATGGTGCGAGGTTGCAAATTTTTCTTAGTTTAGTGAGATTCTAAAAGGGCCAACTAATCAGCATTTTTCTAATGGATTTTGCCAAGACCATTTTTACATCTCATTTTTTTTGGTTGTGCATTTATTTTCTGCCATTTCAAGCGTGGACACAAACTCCTCCGGAATTAGAAAAAAAAGTCGATTCTCTCACCAATGCCTATAGCCTTGCCAAGCACGATACCACACGTATAAATGTTTTATTGGATTGGGCTAAAATCATCCGTCGATCGGATCATGAACAATACCAGTCCTTGCTCAATCGCGCCGACAGTCTTGCAGATGCTCACTTAAACCGCAAAAAAGAAGATCCGGACAAAACCATATTTCTGCGAAAAAAAAGTCGCATTCTAAATGCCAAGGGCGATGTTTTGCGTGATAAAGGCGAGTTCGACAAGGCTCTGGATTTTTACAACGAAGCGCAAATCGTCAATAAAAAATCAGGCGATAAAGGCGATATGGCTTCCACTTTCAACAACATCGGAATTGTTTACGGAATGCAGGCAGAGTACGAAACCTGTGAAGCCTGGATGATGAAAAGTCTGGACATCTACAAGCAACTGAACGATGCCAACGGAATGGCAAATGCTTATAACAATTTAGGGAACATCCATTATTACCAGGGAGATTATAAACCGGCAATCAATTTCTGGACGCAAAGTCTGAAGATGAAAGAAAAAAGCGGCGATAAACTTGGAATGGCTAATACGCTCAACAACATTGGGAATATTCACAAAGCACAGAACGATGACACTACTGCCATTTCTTACTATCAGCGCAGTCTGAAACTGTATGAAGAAATTGATCATACCAATGGCATGGGCGTGACCACTTCCAATCTTGCGGGAATTTATTTGGATATGGGTCAGACACGTAAGGCCTTTGAAATGTATTCTCAATGCCTGAAAGTTGGACTGGAAAATGAAGACAAAAAAGGGATTTCCGATGCCTACAATGGGCTAGGTCTTGTGTACAAATCACAAAACAATCTGGACAGTGCCAAAGCATATTTTCTAAAAAGTTTATCCATCAGAGAATCCATTGGCGATACAAAAGGAACATCGGAAACCAATAACCACCTTGCCAAAGTTTGGCTTTCTATGGGGAACACTAAAGAAGCCATGCAATGTGCAGAAAAATCAATGCAATTGGCCAAGGAGATGAACTCATTATCTCACATTAAAAATGCGGCAGAATCTCTTTGGAAAATTCACAAGAAAAACGGGAATAGCACCAAAGCCTTAGAAATGCATGAGCTTTTTGTGGATATGCGCGATAGTCTGGAAAGCGAAGAAAACCGCATGGCAATTATTCGAAATGAGTTTGAATATGCGTATGAAAAACAGATGGCAAAAGACAGCAATATTGCTGCCGAAGCCAATAAAATAAAAGACGCTGAACTTTACGCCAAAAACCTGGAAAGTCGCCAACGCAAATTGCAGAACTACATCTTGCTTGGCATTTTGGGTGTTACACTTATTTTAATTGCTATCATTTTTCATCGTTTTAGGGTAACCAAAACCCAAAAAGGAATCATTGAACATCAGAAGCAACAAGTGGATCAGGCTTATGGTATTCTGGCCATTAAAAACCGTGAGATCACCGATTCCATCAATTACGCCAAACGCATTCAGTATGCTATCCTTCCGGCACATAAACGTGTAAAAGAATGCTTAAATGATTCCTTTATTTTATTTCAACCCAAAGACATTGTTGCAGGCGATTTTTATTGGCTTGAAGAACGGGATGGTAAAATATTGTTTGCGGCATGCGATTGTACCGGACATGGCGTTCCGGGTGCTATGGTATCGGTAATTTGCGTTAACGGTCTTAACCGTGCCGTGCGCGAAAATGGATTAACCGAACCCGCTAAGATTCTTGACAAAACAAGAGAAATTGTCATTTCGGAATTCGAAAAATCGGACGATGAAGTGAAAGATGGAATGGATGTTGCCTTGTGCTCACTATCCTTGAAGGACATGAGCCTGCAATGGTCCGGCGCAAACAATCCGCTTTGGATTTTCAGAAAAGAAACTTTACAAATTGAGGAAATCAAACCCGACAAACAAACCATTGCCAAAGTTGAACATCCCAAATCGTTTACCACCCATCAGGTAAAAGTAAATAAGGGCGATATTGTTTACCTATTTACCGACGGATTTAAAGATCAATTCGGCGGTCCAAAAGGAAAAAAATTCAAAGCATCCAATTTGAAAAAATTACTCGTATCACTACACGAGGAAAGCATGGAAACCCAGAAAACACGCATAAACGAAGCCTTCGAAAATTGGAAAGGTAATTTGGAACAGGTAGACGATGTTTGTATTGTTGGGGTAAGAATTGGATAATTTTTTTCGGAAATTTTCCGCAAAATACTTTTGTTTTTTTGCTCCAAAAGTCCTTTTGAAAGCGGGGCTCTTTTGAGGGATTACCATCGGTGATCCGCTCCTTTCCAGTAGTCATAATGAAAAAATTCCGCTGCTTCGCATCGGTTTTTTTTGCACCAAAAGTCCTTTTGAAAGCGGGGCTTTCAACGGACTTTTGGTGCAAAAAAAATCCCGCATTCCATGCGGGATTTTTTCATTCATTCGTGGAGCCGGAGGGATTCGAACCCTCGTCCAATCGGGGAAGCAGTAAGGTTTCTACATGCTTATTTGCAAGTTGGTTTTCGACTCGGTTCCGGTATGCAACCTCCAAAACAAAGCTTATCTTCTGAAGTTTTCGTCACAGACACGAAGCGGATCTGTGCTTATCCTGAAAGCTCGGCACTTCCGGATCCACGGCTAACAGGCGGAGCTATGGGGAAGTGTTCTCGTCCTACCTTCTGGCAGGATTAAGCAAAAGTCACATTCAGTGAATTAAGCAGCGAGAGCGTAGTTATTTTCGCCATTTAAGGTTTGGAAGAGTGATTTACGAGCTGTCATCCATCGCTCGGCATGCTTGCTTACACCTTCATCCCGCTGTCAAAGCCAGTCGGCCCCAGGTGTAAAACCTTTTACGCAAAGGTAATGAATTAGTTGTCCGCCACGGAAAGTTTGTTTTTTCAATTTTTATTGCTTAACTTTTTAGGTGGATAAAATTTCTCGTTTACATTTGTTTACCCAAACTAAATCGCCATGAGTCAGTTAGCCTACTTAGTTCCGCACGATTTTACACCTGTTGCAGATATTGCGGTGCGACATGCGCTTCAGATTGCGCGTCAGACTAACGGTATTGTCTACCTTTTGCATGTTACCAAGGCAGATAGTGAAAAAGCTGCTGCCAATGCAAAATTTGCAGCACTTATTCCGAAGCTGGGTTTAAGCATTGGAGACCCCAAGGTGGAACCGATTGTAAAAACCGGAAGCATCTTCACGGATATCGGAACGGTTGCCAAGGATAAACATTGCTCATTAGTCATTATGGGAACCCATGGTGCAAAAGGAATGCAGAAGGTATTCGGAAGTTTTGCCATTAAGGTAATTACCAGTACGGATGTTCCTTTCGTTATTGTGCAGGACCGTACCCCAACAGAGCGCATCGAAAAAATTGTTTTCCCGATTAACCTCACCCGTGAGAGCCTTCAGGTTATGAATGCCGCGGCCAATCTCGCACTCGATTTCAACGCAACGATTCACCTCATTGCGCCCAAAGAAACAGATAACGCCCTTGTACGAAAAATTCATATTCACCTTGAAGTAGTAAAATCTCAATTGGAAAAAAGGAATGTGAAATTCGAAATTGTGTACTTGGAAAAAGACAAAAATTTCCAAGGGAAAATTCTCGATTATGGCAAAAAAATCGGAACTGACTTATACGCTATCGCTTATTTCTCGGACAGCTTATTGCCCCAATTCGATACGTTTGCTCAAAACATGATTACCAACGAGCAACAAATGCCTTGTTTGATCATCAATTCCAAAGAAACCGGCTCAACCTATTTCTGATGCGGTAAACGCTGCATGAACCAAGTGACCATAGCACTTTTTGGGTCTTCCCATTGGTGATAGGTCTGGAAACCAAAATGCTCGTATACTTTTTTGTTTTGAGGCACTGATGTTTCCGCCAAAATTGGAAGCCTTTGTTCATCAGCCATTTGAAAAGCAAAATCTCTAATTTCCCTTGCAGCAATTCCATCTCTTGATTTTGGATCTACAGCATACATCCAAAAATAGATGCACTTATGTGCCGATCTGTTTTTAGCAATGTAGCTATCCCGACGCAGGACAGTCCCGATGCGACTAATCCCGATTGCTCTGATTACCAGTCTCAATTGCCAAAAAAGTGATTTTATCCCCGATTTTTTCTCATGCAAAGGATAAAAAATTGCAATTCCATCACCATTTTTTGAGAAATAAATTCCTTGTTGCAACAATCCTTCTTTCCAACAATATTCGGCCAGAACCGATAGTCTTGATTCAATTTTTCGATCTTTTTTCAGCACCCATAATACCGATGGATTGCTTCGGTAACTTTCGGAAATTATCCTCAAGAATTCACTCTTATCAGACAATACAGCTTTTCGCATGGTTAAAACTACCTAATTTTTTTCCAAGATTCTGCCCAAAACTTCATGTTAAAAATTCTTTGAATGCCTTAAAAATGTTAAGATTCCAATATTTTACTTAATCGGTTTAACACTGGGTTTCGGAATATTTAAAAAAAGCCGATTTTTGATAAAATAATCCCTTCATTCAGACAACCCTTTTGCATTTTTCCCATCTTCCTTATAGCAATTCTCTCTGTTTTGCGACCAACCAAACCCAAGCACATGAAAAGTCCTGAAATGAAAACTCGCCCAAGCTTTATCCATAAGGCTTTAGCGACCATTTTCCTGGCCACCTTATCCAGCGTTGCATTTTCCCAAATCACCATCAACCCTGGGGGAACACCCACCACCATCATCAACAATCTTGTAGGACAAGGTATTACGGTTTCCAATGTGGTGATCAACTGTGGTGCAACTTCCTACGGAACCTTTTCAGGAAACCTTGGGGCAGGTGGAACAGGTTTATCCAATGGGGGAATTGTGTTGACTACCGGTTCTGCAGCCGGAGCAGATGGTCCTAACTCATCGGGATCAACTTCAACTTCCGTTGCCGGTTTTGATTATTCCGATCCGCAACTTACCACCCAACCCGGTGCAGGAAATCCTCCACCAAACTTTGACAACTGTGTTTTGGAGTTTGATATGATTCCAACATGTAATCAATTCAACGTTTCATTCGTTTTTGGTTCCGAAGAATATCCTGAATTCGTTTCTTCTTCCTTCAACGATGGATTCGGAATGTTTATTTGGGGTCCGAACCCACTTGGCGGAAACTATACTGCTTACAATTTTGCGCGCCTTCCCAACGGACAGTTGGTGAGTATTGATAACGTAAGTCCATCTGCGAACGCCGCGTATTACAACACCAATACAACAGGCATTATGCAATACGATGGCTATACTGATGGATTAACTGCATCCATTTCCGTTACACCTTGTCAATCTTACCACATTAAAATTATCATTGCCGATGCCGGTGATGGTGTTTGGGATTCAGGACTATTCCTGGGTTACCAAAGTTTTTCTTGTACTACTGTCCCATTAACACTCGCCACTTCTTCAACCCCTTCTGTTTGTGGTGCAAATAATGGAACTGCCACCGTAACTACCTCTGGTGGTGTTGGTCCATTTACGTATTTATGGTCACCGGGTGGTCAAACCACGGCGTCCATTTCCAACCTCGCACCGGGTTCTTATACTGTTACCGTAAACGATCCTTTGTCATGTACTCCTCCTCAAACCTCAACAGTGGTTGTGGGTACTTCCGGGACCGGTCCAACACTAAATCCGGCAGTGACGAATGCGACATGCGGATGTAATGGATCTATCAACGTAAACGCTTCGGGAGGAACAACTCCTTACACCTACACTTGGACAGGTGGACTTAGCGGAGCTTCTCCGAGCAGTGTTTGTCCGGGCACCTATTCTGTTACAGTAGCATCTGCCAACGGTTGTTCAACCACACAAAACATAACAGTTACCGGTCCTCCAACACTCACTGCAACAGCCAACGCCACCCCGGTAACTTGTAATGGTGGATGTAATGGAACTGCAACAGTTTCGCCAAGTGGGGGCACTGCACCTTATTCTTATTCATGGTCACCTGGAGGCGCCAACACACAAACCGCTTCCAACCTTTGTGCAGGAACCTATACCGTTACCGTTACTGCCCAAGGAGGATGCACTACAACGGCTACTGCTACGGTTACTCAACCAACAGCATTATCGGCAACTGCAGCTACCACACCTGTTAGTTGTAATGGTGGTTCAAACGGAACCATTACCGTGACTCCAAGCGGAGGTACTGCACCATACACTTATAGCTTAAATGGTTCTGCTTTTGGAACAAGCAATTCGTTCACCGGTTTGACAGCTTCCACACATACCATTGTTGTGAAAGATGCGAATGGTTGTACATTCAATCTTTCTCCTGTTGTTTCTCAACCTGCAGCCTTAACAGGTGTTGTAGCGAGTAACGTTTCTTCTACGTGTGGATTAACCAACGGAAGTTTTACGCTTACAGCAGCAGGTGGAACTGCCCCATATTCTTATTCCAACGGTGGTGCATTTCAACCTTCGGCAACATTTAGCAATCTTGCCGCGGGCACTTACAATGCTACCATTCAGGA
>JBIKKU010000214.1:0-5764 GCA_044360245.1 Flavobacteriales bacterium
TAGCGTGATTTGCGAAGCTTCGTCAAAAATGACAATATCAAACGTTCTATGATCAATGGGTAAGGTATCTGAAACACTAAGCGGACTCATCAACCAAACGGGTTTCATACAGCGAATCAATTCTCCCGACTCAGCAGATGCAAGGTCTCGAATGCTTTTGAAACGAATACTTTTGGCAAATTCATTTTCCAAAATTTTTCTACCCTCGGTAATTTCGCGTTTATGCTCCTTGGCTTCTTTGCTCATCCCTGCAACAGATTGTTCGGAAAGTCTGATGAGATCCGTGAATTGTTGCTTTGCACTTTCATGAATAAATGCAGCGTTTAGGTCAAGCAGTGTTTCGTAATCTTTTTTGAGTTGTTGGGTTAGGTAAAGGAGAATACTTCCTTCCAACTGCTGAATGTGTTTGTTCAACCTGTAAAAATCGCGCAGGCTTTTCTGTCCCATCGCCAATTCAAGCTCCGACAAACTGAAGTTTTGTTTGCGCAAGACTGACCATAACTGTTCCGGCGCTTCTTTCAGTGTTTCGAGCACCGGCAATAAATCAGGCAATTGCTTTGCAACCGAACGCAAATCTTCCAACAACTCTTCCAAATCCGATAGTTGAATGTCGCGAAAGCCATTGAGCAAAGCCGCTAATTTTATTTCGCTTCGATCCACCATTTCACGGAGTCTTTCCAACTGTAAAACCAATTGTTTAGGCTCTCTAGAAGCGGTTATAAATTTCAATTCATCAGCAGGAGCGTTGACACGAAGTTTCTCGATTTGTTCTTTTAAAAGTTGTGGATTTTCCCAATGAAATTGTTGTTCACAATCATCCAATACTTCTTCCTTTTGTTTGATGAGTTGGTGTTCCTCCAGCAATTGTTGCAGCACTTGGCGATAACCCGGTTTTATGGAATGTGCCTGAAAATCGTATGCGGTATGCAGTTGCTTTTTTAATCCATACCAACCCGGCATGAGGAAACGCAGGAAATTTGATTCGTAGGCGTTTAATTTTTCTATGGCGGCATGAATTTCCGCCTCGCTGAATTTATGCTTCCAATGTCGCGTTTCGGAAAGCATTTTGGAGATTTTTTTCTCCAGCTTTTTGATTTCCGAAATCCATGCATCCAACTTTTTTTGAAGCCCGGCATCTCCGGCAAGTAATCCGAGATTTTCTTGTGCGGCCAAGTCTTTTAACTCAAAAGCCAGATGGGTAAGTCGCGATAATTTTGGAAAATCTGTTTGAAAGGATTCCGGAACTTCCATGCGGTTGAGCTCACGAAGTGCTTCACCAATAAGGGATTCCGACTCATCAATTAAACGTTGCAATTCACTTTGAAGTGAACCATCGAAATAAAAACGTTTATGGAGTTGAGACAAAGGGTGCTTTGCAAACTCAGGTGCTGCGCCGATTTCCTGAAGTCGTTGCGACAATTGTTGAAGCTGACTTCCGTAATTTTTCCACTGCTTATAGCCGGGGAGATCTTCTTTGATGCGTTCCTCAGGAAGGTAAACACCTTGTGTTTGCAAGGTATTCAGACGTTCAATCAGTTCACGAACAGTCACACCCATTTCGTGGGGCGTTTCATTCATGGCCTTATGGTAGGCTTCCAACTGCGTTAAGGCATGGTTCATGGATGCTATCAATTGATTTCTCTTCAACTGAATTGCAGCGACATCCGGTTTAGCGTTTAGGTTTTTTGTATAGATTTTTTTGAGGTCCTGAATGAATGCTTTTTTATCTTCTTGTGAGTCGTGAATCAAACAACACAATTCATCCAAGCCTTGTTTTTTCAAGCGGAAATACACCACATCCAATGCCGCTCTTTTTTCGCACACAAACAAAATTTTCTTGCCTTTCGCCACCAAATCGGCAATAAGGTTGGTAATGGTTTGCGACTTCCCTGTACCGGGAGGTCCTTGAATGATGTAACTTTTTCCTTCGGAAGCCAGAAATACAGCCGCTTTCTGGGTTGGATCAGCAGGGATAATCTGAAATTGCTCGGTGAATTTTCGCGTTACATTTTCATGAGTAGAAACGGACTTAGGCTGATCGGAAAATAGTTCTTCAAAGACAGCATTGGATTTATTTTCATCGATAATACGGTTGTAATCGCGTACCAGCGACATCTTCTTGTAATTGAAATTGCCAATGGTCATGTTACAGGTATCGAACTCCCATCGGAAAGGATTATGCTTTCCTGAATCAAGCGTATACAATTCGCGTTCCTTTTCATTGACCATTTGATCAGCAAAACCTTCCGAGCGAATGTCTTCGTTTACCAAAAACTCGAGGTAACTGGCTTTGGGTTCAATATGTTCCCTGAATAACTGCAAACCCAAAGGCGTGAATTGTCCGCTTTCGTACGAATATTCATGCGATTGATAAGATTGCAGTGCTCTGTTGCGTTTGCGAAGTCTTCGGTTATACTGACTCACTGTTTGTCGCGCAACGGCCTGAATCAATTGTATACGTGGCTTTAAAATGGCATCCAATGTAATGCCCGATCCGGATTGTTCAATTTGTTTGCGCAACAATTCGTACAACTGTTCTAAGGAAGTCTCGGATAAATCAACTGTTTCGGGTAATTGTATATTGTACAGTTCGCGAAGTTGATAGAGCAATACCGGGTTGATTTCTGCTTCCGAATCGGAAAACTCGAGCACATATTGATCTTTCAGCGCCTTGCGTTTTACCAATTTAACCGGCATAAGCACCAATGGGGAAACGATGCGTTCATTGGCCGCTTCTTTGGTGTTGTACCAATTCAAAAAACACAATACCAATCGCAATTGCGAAAATCCATATTCCTGAACATCCTTGTTGGCTTCAACCCTTATTTTGTCGAGCGTTGGCTGCACATAAGGATAGTCGGAAAAACTCAGGTATTTGTTTAACAAAAGGTCCTCCCCTGCTTTCACTTTGGAGGCAATTTCCTTATTCCAAATAAACAGGTTTTCGGGATTGATGTTGCGAATGTTGAGTACATGAGGAACCGATGACACAGAAAGGTTGAGAAACCTCATGTTCGATTGAAAATACAGGAGTTTGTTGCGTCGGGAAATATCAAACAACCTGCCTCGCAATTTTCGAAGTAAGAAAACTTCTTTGGGATCGTCTTTCTTTCGGTATTTAGCAAATTCCGAGAGATCGATGTTTTTTTCGGGATTGAAATCACGGTAATTCCGCAATTTCTGAATGACTTCATCCAGATCGCGCGCTCGTTTGTGCCTATTGGGTTCGCACAATTCGGTAATGAGGTTGGCAATTACAGGATGGACTTGGTGATTGAGAAAAATCAAACGTTCCCGATGCGAAACGAAGGAAGTCATTTCATCTTCCGAATTTGGATCGATATGCAAAGCCAAAGCAGCCAGAAGCATTCCCGCATGAAATAAATCGGTGTGCTGATCGTGATGTCCGATTTTCAATTCCCAGGAAGAGTATCCAACCACGAAAACCGGTTGATTTATTTCACCAAACTTCTCCTTCCAAAGCAATAAATTATTTGATTCCACCTGAGCATTCCCGCCGGTTTCGGTAACCTGACGAATACTGCCGCTGATATCGAATGCTCCGTATTTTGTTTTCGATTGGATCTTTTCCAAGCGTTCGAGCGCTGAAACCGGAGTTTTACCGGCATGATCAGACAAATACAAACGACCATCCTCTGCATAAACGGCATCCGGATTCAACCAGTCTACAACCTTTCCTTCATCGTGTAATGTTTTTATTTCTTCGAAAAACGGAACAAAAACGGACACAATATCTTCCGTGCGAAATCCCCCGGAAGCATTGGATTTGGAAAGGAATTGAGCAAATGTCTCTTTCATCACCATACTCAATCCTCCAAAATATTTTCATTTTTCGACTCATTGATTTCCGCCAATTCACGCGAAGCAATTGCCGACAATTCTTCTGCTTTTCGGTCGCTCAATTTGCGTTCTTTCTTAAGCAGCACCACAAAATGTTCCTTCAGCTCCAATTGTTCCGCAATCTGCTGAACATGTCCTAATGCAGCATTTCCCAAAGAGGCATCCGACCAGGCAAAATCGAACAACACAAAAACAAAATATTCTTTGAGGCTTTTTGCGCACTTAGAAAATCGCTCGAGAAGCACATCATCGATAAACAAATCCTGATCGTATTTCAACAGTTTGAAATATTGATTGGCCAAAGCAATGGTCAAAGTAGAACGCATCCATTTGGGCTTTAATGCGAGTCTTATCAGTATTTCCGTGAGTTGTTTGATTTCATCCTGACGAAAAACATCCAGGTTTGCCATTTCCCATTTGCCGCAAATCAGCTCTAAAAGTGGCTTTTCCGATTGTTCCGAGCTATCTCCTTTTTCAAGGATTTCCAATGATTTTGCACGAATGAAATTTTCAGGATGCGTATGTTCTCCTGATTTTTTTTCTTCGTCAGATAGAATTTCCTCCGCTTGTTTGAGGTAGGCTTCCGGTGATATTTTTTGAAGACCGGTATTTATTTTAACCAATGCTGAAATCATGATTTTATAATCCCCAACCACAAAGCAGGCCATTCGGTCGCACCAGATTTCCAAACATTGACGAAAAACCCTTGCCGTTTCCACAAAAACCTCTTCACTTCGCACATCATTGGCAATGGCATTGAGTAATCTGTCGGTCACTTCCATGTCACCTTTTTCCACGGTGAAAAACAAAACATGAGCTAATTCGTGCGCAACCACAGCCAGCTTTTCTTCTTCATTAAGCAAATGAAGGATTTGTCCGGACAGCACCAAATGCGCTTCATCGCCCAAAAAGACAATAGAAGCATTGGAAAACATGGGGTCGTTGGCTTGATAAACCGTAATCGGTATTTGCAATCCAAAAACATCCTTTGCCTTTTTCACTAAGGCGTAAATCCCTGCATCCGCTTCAGGATCCATCCTGTAAGTGTTTTCGAGCAATTCTTTTTTGAAAGCCTCCCTTTGTTCATCCCTTACATTTGAAGATGCAAACCAATCCCAGGTTTTTTTATCCTTTTTAAAACGATCGCGGACCTTTAGCTGATACTCAAAAACAGGTTGAAACATAGGATGTAAATCTACAAAAAGCCCCTACCTAGCCCATAAATGGTGGAAAACTTGAAATCCATTAAAATTGCCTTTGCGATTTTAAAAAACTGTTATATTTGCGCCCTCAAATACACCAACACATACCCGGCGGGGTAGCTCAGTTGGTTAGAGCGCAGGATTCATAACCCTGAGGTCACGAGTTCAACTCTCGTCCCCGCTACCAAAAAACAGAGTGAGAATGAGAGCGAAAGCGATCAGGAACACTCTGTTTTTTTCTTCATTCTCGTTCTGTTTCTCGCTTTTCTTTAATTTCCTTTAATTCTTACCGTCAATTACGATAAAGTCTTGTAGGCCTAAGTATTAGATCTGCCGGAAAGCAGAAAAAGCCTCCGATAACTCGTTTTTTTGTTCCAAAGCATTCAACCGATTCGACTTACGGGAATTGCATTTATTTATGCCTTGCTATACGCTGTTGCCCTGTAACTATTAACATCTATTGGTTGTTTCATGTTAAGTAGATCAATCTTATTTAACCATGGAAAAAAACAGTCCGACCTGTAAAGTTGACGCGCCTTGTCCGATGGCTCTATTCCGACTTCAAAAAAATGGTAAGGATTTTTATTGCACAGGTTGCAAGAAGGAGGTAATAGATTTTCGTGATCGTCCGGACGAGGACATTCGGAAAGCCGCTCAGGAAGGAACATGTGGGATTTTTCATGCCAGACAATTAAAAAGTA
>JBIKKU010000114.1:0-8224 GCA_044360245.1 Flavobacteriales bacterium
GGTGGTTTTCAATCCGTGTGGATTCATGTCAAAACTGGTCATGCCGGTATAGTCGACATCGGTAGCTTCGGTAGTTGCCGTAGAATCATTTTCAGTGCCATCGGCTTTTCCTTCACCTCCGCAAGATGCGAGCGTAAGCATGGCGGGTACTGCAAATGCAAATAAGATACGTTTCATTGTCTTTTGGTTTGTTCAAATATAGTCAAGATGCAAAAACCAAGCGATACCCAACTTGATTTTTGCATCGAGAGTTTTATTTTCCTGTTACACTTACACGGATTCCCTCGGAATGTGAGGTGAATTCGGGTGCGTACATGCACTGAATGGTGGTAATCCCATTGGAGAAGTTGCCTGCATGTGAACAGAACATGTCGTATTCAAACACATGTGTTCCTTTGGGCAAACGGTCGAAGAAGAAATTGGTTGCAGCATCGCGTGTGCTTTCGTAATAACCTAATCCATCTTGCCATTTGTATTGGGAAAACACATTTACAGGCTCAAAACAAGAGGCACGCATGTCTTTCATATGCACAAATTCCATGGCGCGGTCGACTTCAATGACAATACGCACGCGCACACGATCACCGGGTTTCAGCGGAGATTTTTCATTGACGGGTGTCATCACCGGACCATTGTCGGAATGTTTCACCAAAAACAATAGTTTTTTGATTTTGAGTGGTGTTTCGTGTGGAGTGATTTTATCGAGTTGTTCGAAATACTGCCAATACATCGCTCCCCAAGCCACTCCGTCTTTTTTGCGTGTGATGCTGATGTTGCCCATTTCCGGACGAATTTCGTTGGCGCTCCAGGAAGTTTTGAAATAGCCTGTCCCTGCTTCAACATTGGCTGCTCTTGCAGCAGGATCGATCAATGTTCCGCCTACTTTAATTTCGGCCATTTCGGTTACCAATAAATCTGAACCACGCAAGAGTAAAGCATAACAAGCTTCAGCGGTTGCTTTGGTTGTTTTCCAATCGGTGGTTTGTTTGTTTTTGAGTAACCACACTTTCAATTCTTCTACGGTTTCAAGATCGTTTGCGGCTTCGTCGAATAGTTCAATCATCAAAGCATGTGTCTCGATGGGCGATTGGTACCAATAGTATCCAACCACATTGTCTTTCCAGTACATGCCTAATTCTTCGTTTCGAATGGCTTTTTCGCGCACCGATTTTACGATATCTCCACTGAGTGCTTTCATTTCAAAACGATGGGCAGCCAGTCCCAGCATTCCCTGTGCATACAAATTGAAGTTGAGCCAATATTTTTCTGCTTGTTTTTTGAAGTACATCACCGCATCCTGTGTTTCCTTGGTCATTGGTAAGTCCTTGAAATAACTGCGGGCGTAGAGGTATTGTACATGGTCGTAACCGATGTGCTGTTCGTTGAGGTAATTTTTGTGGTACTTGATGATGTAATCGTAATCTTTTACAATTTGACGATCCAGGAAGTAAACACCTTTGCTTACCATGTTCCAGGTGGAGCGGTCTTCACGTACATTTTTCACGCCGAGTTTGTCGAGGTGACCCATTCCGGTAATAATGTGTGTAGTGATGTAGCGGCTTTCTTCCATGCCCGGAAACCAAGGCCATCCACCGCTGTAGACTTGCGCTTTTTCGAGTTTGCGTAAGGCAGCATTCAGTTCATTACTCATGCGGTTGAGGTCGAACAATACAGCCACTCGTTTCTTACGTTCGCTTTCGTCTTGCGCATCCAACACCCATGGCGTTTCTTCCAGCATCAATGCTTTGAGTTCCTGATTTTTTTGGAGGTTCGACATAAATGCTTCTGGGCTTGAACTTTTCCATGCATCAAAAACGGTTTTGATTTTTGGATTCGAATTCATGATGTGTGTAGCAATGGAATTGGCATAGAAACGTGTAAAGGTTTGTTCTGCACATTCGTAAGGATATTCCATCATGTATGGCATGGCTTGAATGGCATACCAGGCAGGATTGTTGGTGAACTCGAGGGTGAGTTTGTGGTGACGCAATGTGTTTGATTTTCCGCTGTTGCTAAGCTTTTCGAAACGGAAATTTTTCGTTCCTGCTTTGCGCACCGGGAGCGGAAGACTTTCGGTAACCAGCATGCTGTTGGTGAGCACAGGAATAGCCATTTCTTCCCCATCGCTGAAACTTCCTGCTTTGGCTACAATGCGGTAAGTAACAGCTCCAATGCCTTCGGGGATTTGCAACTCCCAGGCAACGGCTGTACTCTGACCTTTTTTCACGCTGAATTCAAGCTCTTTCGTTTTCACATCAAATTTTTCGTTCAACGGTGTATTGCTTAACGCATCGAAGAGTTGCAATTGTGCTGTTCCGTTGAGGTCTTTTTCGGATATATTCGAAATTTTTGCCGTGAACACAATGCGGTCGTTTTCGCGGAAGAAGCGCGGAGCATTCGGCATCACCATCAATTCTTTTTGCGTGACCAATTCATTTTGCACCGTTCCGATTTTTAGATCCTGCGTATGTGCGATTCCCAATACTTTCCATTTGGTTAAAGCTTCGGGCGCGGTGAATGAAACTACAATACGACCTTCTGCATCTGTTTCCAAATGCGGATAGAAAAAGGCGGTTTCACTCATGTTGCTGCGCGCTTTCACATCGTCAAGGTTTTTACCTTCTCTATTGTCTTTGTCGTTGCGGGTATTGGCTGTTTCTCCACTGCGCAGTTCTTTTTGCTGTTCATTTGCAGCAACTGTTTTTTCGGCTTCTGCTTTTTTAAGTGCACCACCCACACCCGGAGCAGCAGCTTCTTCAGCTACTTCGGTTGCAAAAGCTACAGTACCTGTAGAAACGGCGTCTAGCATGACTTTGCTATCGTCTTCATAATCTCCGTCTTTCGATCTTCTGGGGTAACGGTAATAATCGTAACCACCGTAATACCAATAACTGTATCCAAACCAATTCAGAGCGTCATATTGACGTTGCGGATAACTCACATAAGAGTTCCAATTTGGAGCATACACAGTAGATGAATTGCTCGCAAAACCATCGCCGGCTGTCCAGTAGGAATCGGCATAATACGAACGGTAGGGATACATCCAGAATCCGTTGGACGCAAAGGCATCCAGAGAAGCGTCGTACATGGTGAGCAACATTTCTGCTGCAAGTTTTTCTCCTTGTTTACCGCGAATTTTTAGTTTCCATTCCTCTTTGCTTCCGGGGAGAATTTTATTTCTGAAAGTTTCAAATTCTATGTCGAGTTGCTTGTTGGTGTAAGGCACGGAAATGCCAAAGGATCGGTTGTAAAATCGGTTGTTGCGCACCATGGTAAAGTGTACGCCAAATCCGCCGCGGTGTTTTTCTTCAATGGGAAGCGTGACAATTTTTTGTTCGTTGCTTAGGGTTATCCATTGACGTGAAACAATCTGATTTTTTTCCTCCACTTCCATCAGAACACGAACGTCGGTGTATTTGGTGGCGAGCAGGATTTCAGCTTTTTGTCCGGGTTCGTAAGTGTTCGCTAAATCGCGGACTTCAAAGGCCTCATAAAAAGGCATTTCATTTTTACGCGGATGTGTAATGGTAAAGTAATGGAGGTCTTTTACTTCCACGCCAAACGAATCGAGGGCAACCGCTTCGAGGATGTAGTGACCGGCCTCCCATTTGTTGAGGTCTTTAAGGTTAAGAGAATCTTTGTTGGCAGTATTGAATTCCATTTTCAGGATTTCTTTTTCCTTTTTCCAAAGGCGCATGTTTTTTTCATCCGCATACAATTCTCCCGGAAATTTTTTAGAGAATTCTCCCGGAGACAGTGTATTGCGATCGCTGCGGTCTAAGCGACGTTCAACGTAAATGGTATCCGGTTGACGCAGTTTGCTGATGCTTAAAGAACCTTTTGCATTCACCGGTTGATAGTTCAGGTTGCTTGCCGTAATGGCGATTTTGTTTTTGAAATCGGACAGCAAATCTGTGGGAATGCCAACATTAAGCACCATCGACATCACACCAACATTCACCGTAGTGCTTGCGCTTCTGGTTTCTCCGTTGATGTCGGTAACATCGGCGGAAACGGTGTACATGAATGCAGGACGGTCTTTGAGGTTGATGGATTTATCGGGCAGCGCAAAGAAATTGATATCGAATGTTCCGTCTTCTTTGGTGGTGGTTTCTCCGTTCATGATTTCGGTAGTGACGGAATTTCCGGAGTACCAATAATCCCAGTAATACCAACGGTAGGGATAATATACACTACGTGTCACGCGGTAAGAAACTTTGGCACCATCAATATTCGATCCTGCGTAAGCTTTGGCAGACCCGGTGACTTTTACCAACTGTTCAAGTTTGTAATTTCCGGTTACCGGTTTGAATTCGACTTCGAATTTTGGGCGCTTGTATTCTTCAACGCTAAAATATTTGGTGCCATAACCATCGGTCAGGTGCATTTGTCCTAACGATACTCCTTGCGGTGCCGTAAAGCTTCCGCTGAAAGAGCCGTATTCGTTGGTGCCTAAAGTGAGTTCCGTTACGCGCTGGTAGTTCATGTCGTATAAAGTCACACGCACGTTTTGTCCGGTTGCGAGTTTCGGATTATCTCCGTTTTCATCGGTAAACAAACGAATGCCTTTGAAGTAAATGGTTTGTCCGGGACGGTAAATGGATCTATCGGTGAAGAAATAGGTTGTGGTTGTTTTTTGGTTGTAGCGGTAAGGACGACTTTGGTAAAAACTTTCATCGGAATTGAAACGATCGTTAGCCGCGGAGAAATCAATATAGAAATAGCGGTAATCTTTTTTGGAAGAAGGAATCCGGAATTGCCCGTTGGCATCCGTGGTGTAGCTTTCTCCTTTTTTGTTTTCGTATTCGCTTGTGCGGTAGTTGTATTCGCGGTAGTACAATTGGGCTTTGACTTGAGGTTTCGGATGTCCGCTGTTGCGATCGAAAACGGTGATTTCAAATCCTGATTCATCTCTTACGCGACGTGTGCTGTAGGCAAGATCGCTTACGCCAATTCGTGCATAAGCAATGGCATTGGCTTCGTGATTGAATTGCGCATCTGTTCCTGCAAGTACAACATAATATCCTTTTTTCAATGGAGGCAATTCCACATGAAGGTTGTGGCGATGATGATCACCATCGTTTTGCAGGTTTTGTTCCCAACTTTTTACGGGATTTAATCCGAGTAAGTGTTTAATGTATTTGGCCTGATCATCGAAGGTTTTTGTTCCGTGAAAATCCCAGCCAACTTCCACAATGCGAATCCACACTTTGTCGACATTGGCTGATTCAATAATGAGGTGTGAGCTTTTTTCGGAGGCGATGATGTCTTCAACTTTCAGCGAAAGTGATTTACGTTGTATTTCGTTGAGTAAGGCTTTACACATCTCTGCGCCATAACTGTCTGGGAATTGTTCAATGGTTGCATTGCATAGTTCTTCGGCGCGTTTGAGTTCCCATTTTCCAATTGGATTTTTCAGTGCCTGGTATTTCAATCCTTGCTCCTGAAGCGCTCTGGCCATGAAGTAGCGAACTTCTGCTACAGCCGGATCTTTGGCGTATTTATCGCTCAAGCGGGTTAAAGCACCGTAGTAAAGCGTGTCTTTATTTCCCAGTACCGAATTGCGGTGCACGAAAGCCAAACGTTCAAGTTCGATATGAATCAAAGCATCCGGTTTCGCGTCGCCAATATGGAAAGAGGTGAGGTCCTGAAACAACCGAAGCGCATAAAATTTGGTTGAAAAGGAATCGCGTGAACTGATGTCTTCGCGCACGAAATCATTTGCAGCACCGAAGTAAAGTGCTTGATCGATCTTAAAAGTATAAGCAGGTCGAACCACATCGAATTCGTGATTGGCGAAAAAACTTATGGCATGGTGTGCGAGAAAATCGTAAACGCTCGGACGCAATGCTCGTCCTGTAAAATCGCCTCTTTCCAGAATTTCCTTGAAGGATTCAATCGCTGTTTTTTTGGTGACTTCGGCATCGGACAATGACATCAGGAAGTGGTAAGTGATGACTTTGGCAAATTGCTGTAAATCCCAGGTTCTTACATCTTCGTTTTTGAAATTTGTGGTATGCGTGCGACCCAAAAATTTGTATCGGTTGCTTTGGTAGTATCCCCAATATACTTGTCCGATAATGCTATGCAGCATTTGCTTTTGCGGTGCTTTTGCTTCAGCGGCCATTCCGTTGAGTTGGTGTATACCTAACACAAAGTCATCTTCCTTGAGGTAGCTGTTGTACTTCATGGTGTAGATGGTGGCTTTGATAACCTGTGTGCCGTTGTTTTCTTTTTGCGCGCGTTCAAAAATTTTCTTCACCTCTTCAAGTGCCGATTGCGGTAATCCTTTGGCATCCAAAGAGTCCACTTTTTTCCACCATTCAGAATAATCATCGCCTTTGTCCAATACCACCAGGGTTTTTTGCGTCACAGGAGATTTTACCGCCGTGGTGGAAAAGGCACTGATGGCATTGATGGTGATGCACGAGGCAATAAATAGGAACAACAATTTGAAAGGCTTCATGAATGAGGAAATTGGTGACACAAGTTAGGGCTTTTGTTGTTCTGTACACGTGATTTCCATCAGGGTTCATGGGAAATAGGGTCAGTGGGTATTAAGGCAATAGGAAGCTTATGGTTGAGGGAAAATGGGAATAGCAGGCTAATGAGTTCCGTGTCTTTATTAGGATTGCAAATAGTGTCATTCGCTCGAATTGGAAGGACGACCTTTAGTAATATTTGCAATTTGGCTTTTGGTGAAGGGAAATAATTTATTGGTAAAAGGTTTTAGTTGAAACGCTTGAATATTCTCTTTTTCTTTCACACAAAAGAAGGGTGAAAATGACAGAAATGGAGCAGGAACTATACCTCTGTTCCTATCAACTAAGCTTTTAGTTGATGTATCTGTTGATGGAAATGTCTACCGGTAGCGGGATGTTTTCTTCCAAAAAATGCAGCAATGCATCTGCGCACCATGGTGCCTGAACAACGCCTCGTGTTCCCAGTCCGTTGAAAATAATCAAGCCCGGATGTTGTGGGTGTCTACCCAGAAAAGGCCGGTAATCCTGTGTTGCGGGACGAACCCCGGCCAGGTGTTGTTGAACTTCAATATCGAAATTGAGTAATTCTTTGGCTTTTTGAAGCAATTCTGATTTTGCTTTTTCAGTGGGCTCATCGTTCATATCTTTCCATGCAAAGGTTGATCCAAGCCGGTAATTGCCATCGCCAACAGGAAGCACAAAACATCCACCATTCACCAAAACAGTTGGACCATCTTTTTTTTCGAAGGTCAAAACTTCGCCTTTTGCAGGCACAAGAGGAAGTTTTCCAAACCAAGGATTTTGTTGCATTTTCCAGCCTTCGCAAAACACTACAGCAGAATAATTTGTGTTTTCGAAGCACCAGGATTGATCGGCGTTTTCGGTAATGTCGGAGTAGGCAAATGTTTTTCTCAGATAGCTTTTTTGTGCATTGAAAAAATCGTGTGATGCATTTAGAAAGCTATTGGTATCGAGGTATCCGCAATGGTTTACCCAACCCGTTCCGAATCCTTTATCGTATTTTTCTTCTTCTCCTGTATTTCTTTCATTGTCCATGTATGCTGAAAACGAAGGATCGTGTTTGAGTCGGTGCCAGTCATTGAATTCAATTTCACTGGAGAACACCCGCAGCAATGGCATTTCGTGCAAGAGTTGTTTGCCTAGTTGTGTTCCGGTTTGTTTCCAAAAGGCAATGGCTGAAGGAAAGAGTTCATCGGCGCGCCAAACTTTATTAAGCTTTTTAAACACCAGTGGATTAAATAATCCTGCGGCAGTTCTTGTGCTTCTGGAGAGTTGCGGATCGTCCACAATCAAAAATGGAATATTCTTTTCCTGAAGTTTCCATGCAAGGGTTGTTCCCGCTAGTCCGCCGCCAATGATCAGGTAGTTTTTCATCAGAAATTTCTGAATCGTCCGAACACGCCTAAAGGCAATTTCACTCCCGATGTTGCTTGCAGAAAGAGTTCTCCGGTTTCAAGATTTTTTCCGGCTTTGTCGCGCAGCATGTTTTCGATGATGATGCTGGAAAAGCCCAGAGAATAAGCATTGAGGATGAGGAAATGTTCTTTGTCGTCGAGCAGCGCTAAAACGGTTTGCATCATTTCATTGATGAGCTCTTCGAGTTTCCATTTTTCGCCGTTGGGACCATGTCCGTAAGCAGGTGGATCCAGGATAATGCCGTTGTATTTGTTTCCTCTTTTTTGTTCGCGTTTTACAAATTTGAGCGCATCTTCTACTACCCA
>JBIKKU010000064.1:0-11310 GCA_044360245.1 Flavobacteriales bacterium
CATGTTCTCGCGCGACCAGGTCACCACTTGTTTGATGGAATCGACGTGATACGTTTCTGCTCCTGCCGCACAAGCTGCAAGCGAAGCCGCTCCGGTGTAGGCAAATAAATTGAGGAAGCGTGGTTGTTTGGTTTTCATGGCAGAAATTGCGCCTGCAATGTATTCCCAGTTTACGGCTTGTTCCGGAAAAACACCCACGTGTTTGAATGCCGTTAATCCCAAACGCAATCGGATTTTTTTCTCCTCTAATGCACGAATCGCATATTCAATCACCCACTGATCGGGCATTGCTTTCAGTTTTTTCCAGTCGCCCGAAGAACTGCTGCGTTGCACAAATGCCACATGTGCGCGTTTGTTCCATTCTGCATCCGACCATTTTCTATCCCATACAGCTTGGGGTTCCGGACGAATGGTGATGTAGGAACCAAATCGTTCCAGTTTTTCAAAATTACCGCAATCCAGTAATTCGTAATCTTTCCAAAAGGTTGGGTGAAGCAATAACATGGGGCGAATTTAGGACTTTTCCTGCCCTTTTTTAGAAGCGGTTGATCTTGGTGTATTTCGGAAATAACAAAACAGAAGCGAATGCGTTTCTTTGTGTATGGAAAATAGTGTGCTTCGGGTTAGGTACAGTCGCATGTGGGGTGCGGCATTGCTCATTAGCGGACTGCTTTTGCTGGGGATGTACATTACGCTGTGGATCTTGAAAGGCAAAACAGCTTTGTGGCCTTATCCCTTGTGTTTTTTTATTGCCGGTTCCGGATTGGCATACATGTTTACGCCTTATTTTCTGCTTCGAAAAAACAGCATAGTGGTTTATTCCCTATTCGGATTGGTAAAAACACATTATCATTTCGATCACCTGAGTGATTTGGTTTTTGAAGGGGATAATCTTTTTTTGACCGGAGGAAGAAAAAGAAAACGTGTTTGGGTAGGACGCCTCATGAGCAATAAATCGGACTGGTGGATCTTTGAGCAGGAAATTCGCCGTCACCAGCCGGATTTAGGAGCGTTTGGAAAGCGTTGATTATTTTAAAGTAGGTCGCTCTTCAACGGTGTATTGTGGGTTTTCCACGTAATCGGAAGTCACATATTCATCTGCAGACAATTCAATTTTTTTCCCGGTTTTTTTGTCGGTAATCACGTATCGAAATTCCGCATCAAACTCCATTGGAGCCGATTCAGTGGTTTCAGGAGTTGTTACGACGGTATCTGTTTTAGGTGTTTCAGCAGGTTTTTCGGAGCTGCATGCGGCCAAAAGCAAAATTCCAAGTACAGCAGTTTTTTTCATGATCGTCGTATTAGTTCTTGTTTGTTCAGTTATCAAATGAAATTTGTTTTCTTGTTTTCGCAGGCAAAGAATTTACCACGAGTGTGTAGGAATCGTCAATCCATCCTTTGATGAGTTTGTCGCTCAGACTTCCATGCATGTCCACAGTATTCCAATGTTTTTTGTTCATGTGGTATCCGGGCATCACTTCCGAATATTGTTCTCTTAACTCAATGGCTTTTTCCGGATCGCATTTGAGGTTGATGGAGGTAAAAGCATTTACGTCGGTTAAGGCAAACATTTTACCGAGCACTTTAAACACCAGCGTATCCGAATCGAAAGGAAACTCTTCGGTCACTCCGTTTTTCTGCAAGCAATAATCGCGAAATTCTTCAATGTTCATAGCGGATGGGAATGGTGCGTGCATTTTTGACTTCCGACAAAACAACCATGGTAGTCATTTGTCCGATTTCCTCAATGCGCGATAGTTTATCTGCCACAAGTTTTTCGAATGCAGGAATATCTTTAACGACTACGCGCAATTGGTAATCGAAGTTGCCGGTGACCTGAAAACACTCTACAATCTCCGGTATTTTATTGATCGCCGACACGAATCCGCGCATGGCATTGTCTTTTTGTCGCGTAAGCGTAACATTGATGATGGCGGTAAAACCCATGCCCACTTTTAAGCGATCAACCAAAGCATGGTAGCTTTTAATGACGCCTGCCTGCTCTAATTTTTTGACACGTTCCAGCGTTGGTGCCGCACTTAGTCCAATTTCCTGAGAGAGCTGTATGTTGGTGATTTTCCCCTTTTCCTGCAGGATGTGCAGTATTTTGAGGTCGATGCTATCAAGTTGTAGCGCCATGGCAAGGATTTGTTTGGTTGGTAATAGCGAAAATAGGCAATTGTTCTGCTGATTGTCGGGATTAACCTAAGATTTCAGAATAATCTTTGGTTTTCAAACGTGACTTGGTGATAATGGTTGCAGAGGCGCCGAATATTTCTTCCGAACTTTCCGGAAATTTGTAAGCATGAAAAAGCACTTTATTGTACCTGTTGCCCTCGTGTTTTTTTTGTGGGCTTGCAAAGCGGATCAACCTGCCGATGTTAAATCGCCGGAACAAGCCAAAGCATTGGATGTGCAAGCCGAGAAGATTGATACGGCCTATTACTTGCATTTGGGAGATAGTTTATCTCGCGAGACCTTTGATACCTTGAGTGCTGCCTTGAAAGCTCAGGTGGAATCCAAAGGTGCATCGGGAGCCTTGGAATATTGCAATGTTCAGGCCTATCCCATAACGGCGCTTTTGGCCAAAGACGGCATAAAAATTCGTCGCAGCTCATTGCAATTCCGCAACCCGGCCAACGCTCCTTCTTCGCTTGAGGAGGAAGTATTGGAATGGTACGCTACGGAGAAGAATTACGGTCGACCCTTAAACACTACGCTGCGTTCGGATAAAGGAGAAATTCATTTTTTCAAACCGATTTTGGTGCAGGACATGTGTCTGAAATGCCATGGTGTTGCTGAAAAGGACATTGACATCAAGACCATGGAAACGCTTCAGAAGCTTTATCCGGAGGATATGGCAAAGAACTACGCTGCAGGCGATTTACGCGGTGCCTGGCATATTTCTTTTCCCGAACAGCCTTAATCAGAGGTAAGGATACAAAACCGGTTTGCTTGGAGAAGCATCGTTCTCCATGGATGTAATCATGAGGTTTAGAAAATAGAACCCATCTTCAATTTCATCGGACACAAAAACAAATTCGGTGATGGTACGATTGAAGGCAGTGTTTTCGGGATATTCCCAAAAGTGATGATGTGCTAATAATTTTCCTTCATCTTCTTCGCGGTCGATGGAAGGCAAGTCTACAAGCAGGTGTTCAATGCCTTGTTGGATGATGTAGTCGATGGCATCAGGATGAAAATAACAAGGATTGGTATTGGAATAATTGCGATGGAGTTTGTCTTTGGTGTTTGGTAAAGTTCTTACAACTAAAGCCTTAGTTGATGAAGTTTGAAATGCTTGTTGGATTTGTGTTTTCGTAATGATGAAGTCGCCCTTTTTCGAAAGTTCGTTGTCTTCGTTCATCATTTCGGGTGTGATGCTGATGAGTTGAGCAGGGAAATGGAATGTTTTTAAGTGTTGATTGAGGGAGAAAACTTCTTGCGCAATGTGTCCAACACATTCGGTATGTGTTCCGTTGCCGTGTGGATTAAAAGTGATATTTCTGAAATTGGTACTGCCGCCTTCTTTTACACTTCCAACAAATCTTCCGGCGCGCACGATTTCAATTTTCATGGGATCTACGTACCATGCACTGGGAGAGCTTCCATCGGAAGAAAGCGGAATGGAGATGTCAATTGGACGTGAGAAGTCGGGGGTCATAAGCTGGATTAAAAATCGTATGAAATCTCGTTTCTTTTTTTGTAAGCCTTTTTGGAGGGCCAGATGTAGTTGTAGGTATCCACATGGGTCGATTGGTATTGAACCGACTCCCCATGTTCAAAATATTCAACGGTAAAGTTTAAGTGGGCTAATTCTTTTTCGAGAACGCTTTTTAATTCCGGGTTGTTTTCATCCAGACAATATTCGGATAAAGAATGGATTCCGGTTAAATCGCCCGTTATCCAAATCCCATTTTTTTTGCCGTTTACATAATGACCGATTTCAGATGCTTTCCCGTTTTTGTCGTAAATCTTCCATTGGCCATTTCTTTGGTGTTGAAGCATTTCGCCTTCCTCGCGCAGTATTCCTTTGTAATCATAAAACATGCAATAGCCGTTTCCGTTTATCAGCATTGCTTTTCCGGTTTGATCGTATAATTCGGTGTAGTGTATTTTTTTCGGAATGAGTATTTCAACACCCCCTTCACAATCGTTATCGAAACTGTATTGACTGAAAACCCCAACAGACCAAACTTTTCCATTTTCGAAATAGGAAGTTACTTTACCAATAATTCGTGAAGAATCCGAAGCGTACATTTTGGTCGTTCGAGGAAAGAATTCAAGAGACTGGCTTAGTTTTCCCGAAGGATAATACAACACGCTTGAAAAGTATTGCTCCTTATTTCCCTTTATTTCGTTCAAGAGTTTACCATCGGTACCAAATGCTTTGACATGACCATTTCGTTTGAGTTTTTTGGCAAACGAAAAGACATCTGTGGGCAGGAAGATTTCAGTAACCCGATTGAAATACTCGAAAGTTTCTTTTTTTACATCCAGGGAATCTTCCTCTGTTAGTTCTGTTGTAAAATGCAATACTCCGGAGAACTTATTGTTGTAATGGAATACTTTCCATTGACCAACCGCCAAATTTTTCTTCACTTCGCCTTCGATGATGGGTTGGTTTTTTATTTGTAAAAGGAATTTTCCATGAATGGAATCATGAACGAAGTTGCAGTTCACCGTGCCTTTTGTGTTCATGTCATGAGCTTTTGATTTCCGAATGGATTCGGGGTTATATCCAATTAGTTCTGCATGGAAAGAGCCGTCTAATTTTCCATCCCGGAAATTTGCTTGGATAAGATTTTTGCCCAAGATGTTTACGGTTTCCAGTTTACCGTGCAACTGACCATTCTTGAATTCAGCACTAATCAAAACGGTTCCTGTAAAGTCTAGCACCACAGCATCTCCATCCGAGAAACCGTTTTTAAGGCTGACGTGAAGTCTTGGGTATTTCAACTTTTTGTTTTCAATGCCACAACTTCGTGCCAATTCCAACTCTTCCTCGTCCCATCCGGATTTGGTGTCGAATAACAGGTAGGAGCCATTCAGTTTACCTTGTTGATAGGAACAGTGGAGCTCATCGCCATTGGAATATTGATACACCCATAGGTCCGTTTTTATTCCATTTTCAAAAGAACCTTTCGCTGCAATCAAGTTATATATATTCCAAACCTCCTCTTTTGTTTCAATGATGGTGATTCCTTTCTGTTGTTTGATTCGGTTTTTCTTCCCTTTAATAAAATGCACTTCCCCTTGCAATGCTTTGCCGTCGAGTATATAATGTGCCGAATCTGTTTTGGTTTTGGAATCCATTACTTTCACATCCGGTTCCGAGTAATAGGCATGAATGGTTTGGGTTCTTGTATGAGCGGTTTGAATTTTACTCATCCATACAGAACGTTGAAGGCGGCCTTCCACTATAGTTTCGTTTCTTTTTATTTTCCAAATCCCATTTTCCTGATAAATTTTATTGTTAAGAAGATCTTGATGGTACCATGCTGTAGCTTTATGAACGTAATGGTTTACTGTGATTTTTTTGGTTTTGTTTTGGTATATTTTCTGGTTGAAAAAATAACCATCGGATAAATCCTTTTTTTCAGTTGTGTTGTCAAACAATAGAGTATCTCCTTCCGGTGAAAGGGATAAATCGAAGGAATACCTTGGGTTGGATAAGCGTATTCTTTTTATAAAAGTACTTCCATCAGTTCGTTTTATTTCCAATTCGTATCTGGCATTTCTGGGCAGTGAATCGGCATCAAGCTTTGTTAATTTCCCATAAGGATTTCCCTTTTCGTCGGAGCCAAATTTTAAGTCGATGATTTTACCATTAATTCCATTGAGAGCGTAATATATTTGGCCATTTTCAGCGTACAAGGTATATTCAAATGCCTTATTGTTAAAGTCTATTTTTTCAAAGAAGTCAAACCTTGGGATTTCCATTAAACTCAAAATAGAGTCGTTCTCGATGATGGTGTCCTTATATCTTTTAGTTGACCATAATTTCCCGCTGCTGTAATATTCATTTATTACACTAAATTTTCCATGAACATATTCTCCATCATCTCTTAGTTTTCCATTTGGAAGATAATTATAGAATTTTCCGTTTTTCTGATCATCCTCAAATTGATATTCACTCTTTAATTTACCTTTAGGAAAAAAGATTTTGTGAACACCATGGATCTTCCCGTTCTTGTAAGGAATGATCTCTTTGGTGAATTTGTCCTCGTAAAATTTCCATTCCCCATCTCTCAATCCTTTGTGGTATTGTCCGGTGGCATATACCTGTTTGTCCGTTTTGAAAAAGGTCACTTTACCATCCGCCAATTGGTTATTGAGTGAGAACGAAACAGAAAGCGTTGAATCTATGGATTTGACCACTTTTTTCATTTTCCAAATGGAAAAAGCATAATACCGTACTGTTTTCGAATAAGCCAGATACTTGCCATCGGGAAGCTTTTCCGGATAAGGGGGAATAGCCGTTTTTAAATGTTCTATAGGGTATGGGAATATGTAGAATGATTCTCCTTTTATCTCAATGCTTCGGGGAGTGAAGGCTAGAGTTGAAAGAAATGAAAACAGGATGAAAATGAGTGTGAAGCAATACCGCATTCTCAATTATACGAAAAAGAGCTCAGAGCTGATGCGGTCTGCCATTAATAGTCCTTCAGGGTTTAAGGTGTATTGCGCTTTTTGCTGAGCGACAAATCCTTGCTCCAACCATGGCTGGATGTTTTTTAGGAAGTGTTCTTGATAGGAGGCGCCAAAACGTGTGTGGATCCGATCTGCATCAACACCCCAAATGGTGCGGATTCCGGTCATGATGTATTCGTTGTATTGCGTAGGAACGTCCAATTCTTCTGATTCAAGCGGAAGCGTTCCGGCTTTGATGGCGTCGATGTAACGCTTGTTGTTGGAGATGTTGTAGGACCTGGAATTGCCGGAATAGGAATGTGCCGAGGGACCAATTCCCAAATATGGTTTGCCTTTCCAATACGCTGAATTGTGGCGCGAAAAACGACCCTCTTTTCCGAAGTTGGAGATTTCATATTGCACGTATCCATTGGAAGAAAGCAGTTCAATCATGCGTAAAAAGTGTCGACTGGCAGCTTCTTCATCTACGGGCGGGACTTCTTTTCTTTTTACCATATAAGCCAAGGCGGTTTGTGGTTCTACCGTTAGGCAATACGCCGAAATGTGCGGAATGTTTAAATCGATGGCTGTTTGCAGGTTTTGTTCCCAGTCCTCATCGCTTAGTCCGGGAATGCCGTAAATCAAGTCAATGGTAAGGTTATCAAAACCAAATTGCTGCGCTTCCGTGATGCATGCAATGGCTTGTTCTGCATGATGGGCGCGATTTAGATTTTGTAAATCTTCCTCGCGAAAAGATTGCACACCCATGCTGAAACGGTTGATTCCAATCGACTTCCACCAACTAAGGTTTTCGTTGGTAACATCATCGGGATTCGCTTCCAAAGTAATTTCTGCATCTTCGGCAATGGTGAAGTTTCGGCGAATGGCTTCGAACAATGCCGCGAGTTCTTCCCGGTTTAAAATGCTTGGTGTTCCTCCGCCAAAATAAACGGTATGCAATGTTTTATCCTCAAGCTCTGCTGCGCGCAGGTCCAGTTCGCGACACATCGCATGCACCATTTCTTTTCTAAACCTTTGTGAGGTTGAGAAATGAAAGTCGCAATAATGACAAGCCTTAGCGCAAAAGGGAACGTGGAGGTAGAGCAAAGCAAATAAGAATAGAAAGCGAATTGAATCAATGCAAATAACGGGAGTTTTTAGACAAATCGAATCATTATTTGCTTTCTGAAAAAGAGCAGCTTTATGATTTTTTCAAAACAATTCGGAAGGTTGTTCCTTTGTCGGGTTCCGATTGGAGCACGAAAATTTGTCCTTTGTGATAGTATTCCATGATGCGTTTCACCAGCGCCAATCCTAATCCCCAGCCTCTTTTTTTGGTAGTGAAACCGGGCTCGAATATGGTTTTGAATTTTCCGGCAGGAATGCCTTTTCCGGTATCGCTGATGTCGATGTAAACCATGTCGCCTTTGTTTTCGCAGAGGATGGTAATTTTGCCTTCTGCCTCCATGGCGTCAACAGCATTTTTAATTAGGTTTTCAATTACCCATTCAAACAATGGAGCATTCAGCATTGCCGGCACAGGGAGTGCATCTTCGTGAAAATGAATTTCAACTTTTTTGGAAAGACGCGGACGCAAATACCCAATGGTTCTGCCTATGACTTCCTGCACGTCTTGCAATTCCAGTTTTCCCTCCGAACCAATTTTTGAGAAACGATCGGTAACCATTTGCAAACGCTGCACGTCTTTGTTCATTTCCGAAAGCGTTGAAGCATCTACGCCTTGAGCTTTCAGAATTTCAATCCATGCAATGAGTGAGGATAGCGGTGTGCCCAACTGGTGAGCGGTTTCTTTTGCCATGCCTGCCCAAACCTGATTTTGTTCAGCGCGACGAAACGTGGAAAAAATGAGGTAGCCAATAAAAATGAAAAGCGTGACAATCAGAATTTGGATGTATGGAAAATACTGCAACAGTTTCAACACATCCGAATCGCGGTAAAAAATAAATCCCGTTTCAAATTCATTCAACTGCACCGGAATGGGATCGTTTTCCTTTTCCAATTCCGAAATGAGCTCCTGCAATTTTCCGGGAGTGTTGATTAGCGTGGAATCGAAGTTGGATTCAATCACTACCGATTTGCTTGAATCGGTAAAAATTACCGGAACCAGCGCTTGGTTTTTTACCAGTTCTTCGCGGAAAGTACGTGAAAGCGAATCTTTTTTTCCTTCGAGTTCTTCAATCAATTTCGACTCGCGGTAGTACACCGTATTGATCGGTTTTCCTTGGAAATTAATGACAATAGGCGGGTTCTCGATTTTCCAAACGTTGATTAATTTATTGATGGTGTCTTCGAAAATGCGCTTGGTTTCCAGCTCGTACCAGATTTTTTCTTTGTCCGGATTTTTAACTTCCAATGTTTTGCGAATGTTTTCTTCCGATACGTCCAAATTCAATGAAGAAGAATAATTGCCTTTGTTGTCGGTGAGGATAACCGGAATGGTTTTGTTTTCCTGAACGATTTCAATCACAAAAGTGTAATCGTTCAAATCCTTACCCAGTTCTTGCATGGCTTTGGCCCAGCGACGTACGTTTTTGCGCTCCTCTTCACGCAGCTTATCGAACAATTTACTGGTAACGTAAAGCTGATTTACCGTGGACTTAACCGCTTCCGACCAAATCGAAATACGCAAACGTTCGTCCTGACGAATCTTATCAACGATACGCGCAGAGAACCATAAAGAAGCAGCTACCAGAATTAAGGCTACAAAAAGCAGCAAAATTTTCCAGCGTTGTTTGCGCGAATAGAGGTTCATGTTTCTAAAATACCGAAAAAAGCTGCCTTTAGTATGTGAGACAAAAGATTTTACTCTTTCAGGTGTTCGAAAAAGTAATTGCTGATTTTATCCATGAGGTGCGCACGGTTTTTATCGCGGACATTGTGCTCGTATCCGGGATATACAAAATAGTCCAGGTGCACGTTGGCTTCAACCGATTTCTGTAACAACATGATCGAATGTTGCCAAACCACCACATTGTCGTCGGTACCATGAATCAGCAGCAATTTTCCTTTTAGATTTCCGATATGGTTCAACACGTTGTTGTTTTTGTATCCATCGGGATTTTCTTGTGGACTGTCCATGTATCTTTCGCCGTACATGATTTCGTAATACGACCAATCAATCACCGGTCCACCAGCCACTCCTGCTTTGAACACATTGGGATATCGTGTCATGAGTGAACTGGTCATAAACCCCCCGTAACTCCAGCCATGCACACCCATGCGGTTGGTGTCCACATAAGGCAGTGTTTTCAAATAGTTCACGCCGCAGAGTTGATCTTCCATTTCGGGTGTTCCAAGTTGTCGGTGAATGGCTTGTTCGAATTTTTTTCCGCGGTAAGCTGTTCCCCTTCCATCTAGTGTGAACATGATAAATCCGCGTTGCGCCATGTAGTGGTACCACAAATCGGTTCCGCTAAGCCAGGAATTGCTCACCATTTGCGAATGTGGTCCGTTATACAAATACACCACCACCGGATATTTTTTCTTTGCATCAAAATCAACCGGCAAATACATCCTGCAATACAAGGAATCTTCGTGATGTGAAGCAATGGGGAAAATTTTCAATTGTCCTTTTTTGTAAGCTTTCAAGGGGTCTTCTGCACGAAACAGTTCTGTTTGTTTACCGGTGTTCACATCTAGAAGACGGATAATTCTTGGAGTTTCGATGTCGGAATAATGCACAATGGCAAATTGTTTTTGTTGATCGAGTATTGGAAACGACGTTCCTTTTTCAGGAGTGAGTACGGTTATTTTTCCGCTTTGCACATCTACTTTGCAAAGGTTGTGATCGATGGGTGAAGTGATGTTAGCTGTAAAAAGAAAATGTTTTCCGCTTTTATCAAATCCAAGATGGTCTTTGATTTCCCATTTGCCTTTGGTTAGTTGTTTTATTTCTTTTCCGTTGATGTCGTACAAATAAAGATGGCGGTACCCGTCTTTGCGACTTTCCCAAATGAATGTGTTCGGGGTTTTGGGAAGGAATTGCGCAGGATGCATGGGTTCTACATATTTTTCATCTTTTTCTTCGAACAAGGTTTTTAGAAATTTTCCGCTGACTGCATCGTAAGCATTGAGTTGCATGTGGTTTTGTGCGCGATTCACAATGGCAACGTAAACAGCATTTTCGGTGGGACTGAAAGCGATGTTGGTGAGGTATTGTTCTTTATCTCCCTCAATGTTGAGGTAAATGGTTTTGTTGTCTTTGAAATTGTAAACGCCAATACTTACCTGATGACTTTTTTCGCCTGCAAAAGGATAGCGAATGTTTTCGTTTTTTGCCGGACGATTTCCCCAGCGGATGATGGGATATAAATTTACCATGCTCTGATCCATACGGTAAAAGGCGGCAAAGCTGGAATCGTGATTGTGAAAGATTCCGGTTTCAATTCCAAACTCCTCACGATGCACGGATTTTCCATATACCAGATCTTCACTGCCATCGGTGGTAATGGCTGTTGTTTTATTTTCTTCGGCAACATGAAGATTCATGCCGATCAATTTCAAATGACTTTTTAGTTTCTTGGAGGAATTCAAGGCCTTCATTTCCTTGTCGCTGCTGCGGTCGATGATGTTTTTCTTTTTCAAGTCCACAACCAGGTTTGGGTAGCTGTTGGTGAAAACGAGCACATTGGGGTTCAGGAAATAATAGCCTGGAAT